>JAEUNS010000240.1 GCA_016790005.1 Zoogloeaceae bacterium | reverse complement strand
GGTTGATGAAAGTTCTGATGTCGCTATTGACAGTAGTAATCCGATGCATCATAGTTTGTACGGACAAACGGATGAACGTACAAGCGAATAGATGTCGTGAGTGTTCCGTCACATGGTCTCTCCCTGTGGATGAAGTGTGGTTGAGGTTCTCCTTTGCTGAAGGGGTACCGTCTTGAGGAAACGAAGCAAATGGGAGCAGCGGCAAACATGAATGTCAGTGCATTGATCGGCGCGGAGGATCTTGAGGATGTCAGGGGTGCTGTGGCTGCTCTCTCAGCGTCGGTCGCCTCGGCTGCGACGATGCTCCGCATGGCGGACGCGTTTGAGCCCTTTTCTGGCGTCCTGTTGAGTCTGCAGCGTGATCCCATGCCACCGACGGTGGGGATGCAATCTAGGCGCAGATCCGCGGACGGGCCTGCCGGGCCGGCTCGCGCCCACGTCGCGGATGCGTTTGCCCACATCCAGGCTGGCGGCGCAGTGTCGTCCGCGTGGTTATGGCTCGACAAGGCTGGGGCGCTGACGCGCGCAGAGGCATTGGACGCGGAGTTGGCGGGCGGCTCTTCTGCCGGCTTGTTGCAGGGCTTGCCGATCGGCTTCAAGGACATGTTCGATCGGTGTGGTAGGACCGCAAGTTGGGGAAGCGTTGCCCGCGACCATATTGCGCCGGCGAGTCGTGACGCGACCCTGTTGACGCGCCTCGAACGGGCGGGCGGCGTGCTGCTTGGTGCGCTGCACATGGCCGAGTTCGCGATGTCGCCCACCGGCCTGAACGATCACCTCGGGCACGGCTGCAATCCGCACCAGGCGCAGCATGCTTCCGGCGGCAGCTCCAGCGGTTCGGGGATGGTCGTCGGCGCGGGGCATGTACCCCTTGCGATCGGTTCGGACACGGGCGGGTCGGTAAGGCTGCCCGCGGCGTTGTGCGGAGTCGCGGGCCTGAAGCCGACGCAGTTCCGCGTCAGCGTCTTTGGCGCGATGCCGCTGTCGCCCAGTCTCGACTGCATCGGCCCGCTTGCGGTCAGTGCCGACCTCTGCGGCACCGCGCTTGCGACCATGGCGGGCGCCGATGCGCGCGATCCCTCGTGCGTGGATCTGCCGTTCCGCGACGGCGCCTGGCGGGGTAGGTCGGCGGCCGACTTCACGGTCGCGGTTCCGCGCCTTGAGCAAGGCGACCATGTGTCCGAGGAGATGTTGGCCGTGCTGTGGCATGTGCGTGGCAGGCTGGCTGAAGCCGGCGTCCGGTTCGTGGAGGTCCCGCTGCCCGAGCTGGCGCTATATGGCCAGCTGGGCTCCGTCCTGCTGGCGGCGGAGTCTGCCGCGCTGCATCGCGAAGGGATGCTCCGTTCGCCCCACATGTTTGGCAGGCAAGTGCGGCGACGCCTGTCGCGCGGGCTTCTGCTGAGCGGGCAGGACTACTTCGACGCGCTGCGGCTGCGGGCGCCGCTATTACGTGTCTTCATGCGCGAAACTCTCGGTGAGGCTGATGCGCTACTGCTTCCGACCACCCCGGCCGGGGCGCCTCGAATCAAGGACACGATCGGAAACGACCACGCGAGGCTCGAGCGTGAATTCGGCAAGCTGTCTTACTGGACCCGCGGCATCAACTACCTGGGCTTGCCGGCCTTGTCCTTGCCTGCGGGGAAGGACAAGGCTGGACTGCCGCTGGGGGTCCAATTCGTGGGGGCACCTTTCGATGAGGCGCGGATCCTGGCAATCGCTTGTATCGCCGAGTCATTGCCCGCCTGGCAAAGGGTTTGAGGTTTCGGTTTGAGGTTTCGGTTTGAGGTTTCGGTTTGAGGTTTCCGGCAAGGCTGCCGGTGTTCATGAAAGTGTGCGACTGTTTAAATCATAGGAGTGGCAAATGAAGAAAACGATGCTGGTGGGGGTATTGGCGTTCGGGGTTCTGACGGGGTCTGCCAACGCGGTTGAAATCATCATCACCAGTGAAATTCCTGTCACGACCAACCCGAGCCCATATGTGCTGCAATTCCTGGAGGAGATCGAAGCGCGCACCAAGGGTGCGGTGAAGGGAAAATATTTCCCTGCCTCGCAGCTCTATAATGATCGTGATGCGCTGGCTGCGCTCGGCACCGGGGCGGTTCATATGGTGTGGCCGGTTGCATCGCGGCTCGAGCTGTTCGACAAGCGCACTGGCTTGCTGAGCCTGCCTTTCGGGCTAACGCAGAACCAGATGACGAACAAGTGCTTCTCGTCTGGTCTCGCCAAGCAGATGTCCGGTTATCTTGAACCCACCGGGATGCAGGTGCTCGGCTTCCTGCGCACTGCCGAGTTGCTGTTCCTAATGCGTGACAAGGACATCGCGAGCGTCGCCGATCTGAAGGGCAAGAAGGTGCGTGTCGTGGGTGGCAAGGTTATGCTTGACGCGATGGCCTCGGTCCACGCCAGCCCGATCTCGATGGCAGCGTCCGAAATGTCCGTCGCCCTCTCCCAGGGCGCGATCGACGGTGCCATGACCTCTCCAGCCGGGTGGGCCGATGTCCTGGGTACCACGGCGAAGTATGGCGTGCTGTTCCCTGGAATGTCGCTTGCCACCTCGCCGGTCGTCGTGGACAAGGTCTGGTTCGATGGTCTGGATGCGCAGCACCGCGAGGCGATCAGCAGCGTGCTCGATTCGATCATCGAGAAGCAGTGGCGTGAGACGGTTGAGAAGGACAGGGCGCTGGTAGAGCAGATGGAGCAAAAGGGCTCGCAATATCGCGTGGTGGATTCCGCAGAGGTCGAAAAACTGCGCGCTGCTTTCAAGACTGCTGCCGCGGGGTTTACGAAAGAGCATGCCGATGCGATTGCGCAGGTCGAGCGCTTGAACAGCACGTGTTCGGTGAACTGATTCAAAGATTCTGCATCCGGACAACAGGATCGCCATGTTTGTGGTGTGGAATGGGCGGGCGTGCCGCTGATTCTCGATTGAGTCGAATCAGGGTAATGGATTCCTTGTGACCGCGGCTCGGGCGGAATGCCATGGCTGAGCAAAGCCACTGATCATGAAGTGAATGTCTCTTGACACTGGGAATCCGTTACGACATAGTTTGTACGGACAAACGAATAAACGGACATGCAGAATGTAGCGATTGCATGTTGAAGAGACGGGAAACGCTGGCGCATTCGATGCGCGGCTGTTTCTGATAAGCGATAAAAAAGGAGGCATTGGAATGGCAATCAAGAAAATCGGCGAACAGCGTTATCGAGGCGAGATCGGGCGCTATTTCGAAGACTTCGAAGTGGGTGATGTGTATGAGCATCGTCCGGGGCGCACGCTCACCGACGCGGACAACATCCACTTTTCGCTGCTGACGATGAACTATCACCCGATGCACTGCGATGCAGCGTTCGCCGAGAAGAGCGAGTTCGGCAAGTTGTTGATCAACAGTGGCCTGACGCTGGCCATCGTGCTCGGCATGACCGTGCCCGAGGTCAGTGGCAAGGCAGTCGCCAACCTCGGGTGGAAGGAGATCCGGCTGGTCGCGCCTGTGTTTGCTGGCGACACCATCTATGCCGAATCTGAAGTCATAGAAAAGCGCGAATCGAAGTCACGTCCGACCCAGGGCATCGTCACCGTTCGCACGACCGGAAAGAAGGCGGATGGCACCGTATTCATGGTGTTTGAACGCAGCGCCCTGATCCAGAAGCGCGAGGGCAGCAAGGACGCCGACGCGGGCTACTGAAACATGCACCGGTGTAGCGCGTGTCGGCGCAGCCGGAAGCAGCAGGTCACACACAGAGCGGGCGGAGAGTGCCGACCCGACAACATTTGAGGAGACGTTCACGATGAATCTCAAGCGAATACTGGCGGGTGCCATTGCCGCCCTTTTCATGGGGGTGCTGGGTCAAGGCGGCGCGGTGGCCGCGGATCTGGTTCTGCCGAGCGAGGTCGCTGCGACCCACTGGAAGACGGACTACATGAATCAGTTCGCCGACGGGGTAGCGAAGCGCACCAATGGCGCGCTCAATGTCAAGGTTTTCCCTGCCGGTCAGCTCTACAACGACCAGGACGCGCTGGCTGCGCTTGGCACGGGTGCGGTCCATATGGTTTGGCCCGTTGCCGTCCGGGTGGAGTCGGTCGAGCCGCGCACCGGAATCATCAACCTCCCGTTCGCGGTCAGCGACGAGATGATGACCAACCATTGCTTTGCCGAAGGCATCACCGCGCTGATGTCTGATTATGTCGAGCCGCGCAACCTGAAGATCCTCGGCTTCCTGCGCACGGCGGATCTTTTCTTCGTCTTCCGCGACCGTGACGTGCAGAAGATGGAGGATCTCAAGGGTGCGAAGATCCGTGTGACGGGCGGCAAGGTCTTCCAGGAGACCATGAAGAGCCTCCAGGTGAGCCCGGTGTCGATGGCGGCTTCGGAGATGAGCACGGCGCTTGGCCAGGGCGCGATCGACGGGGTGTACACCTCGCCTGCCGGTTGGGCAGAGATGATCGGCATGACTGGCAAGTACGCCTGGTATGTGCCGGGCTTCACGTTGTCGACGTACGCGATCGTCGTCGACAAGGGTTGGCATGAGGGGCTGCCGGAGGCACAGCGCAAAGCCATCAGCGACACCATCAGCGAAATCTCCGCGCGCCAGTGGAAGGAAGTGGCGGCAGCCGACCAGAAGCTCGTCGCGAAGATGGTCGCGCAGGGGGCGGTTTTCCGCACGGCCTCGCAGGAAGAAGCCAAGCGCTGGCGCCAACTGGCGAAGAACAACGAGGGTTTGTTCTCCGAGAAGTACCCGGAGCCCCTGCAGCAGCTCAACGCGCTGGAGAAGAAGTGTGTTGGCGGCGACTGAGGCGGCGATGATGAAGTGCAAACCCGCTGAGCTTGCACCGCCTGACGGCGCATCCAGCGTTGTCGCTGGGAAGGCCAAGGCCGGCATATGGGTGCGCTTCGAGACTGGAGCGTTGCTCGGTTTTGCGACGATCCTGTTCCTCACTGCGACGGCAATCATGCTCGTGGAGGGGGTGGGGCGCTCGTTCTTCGATGAGAGCTACTTCTGGGCCGAAGAGGCGGTGCGCTACCTGATGGTGTGGGCGTTCTTCCTCACGCTGGGGGCGGCCGGCACGGCGGGCAATCACATTCGCACTGAGCTGTTGGTCGAGCGCATGCCTGCCGGGATACGCAAGGCGATGAACGTACTCGCGAGTGTCGTCGGTATCTGCTTCAGTGGCGCACTGCTATACGCATCGTTTCCCCAGATCCATCGCTACTACACGATGGGCATGATGACCGAATCGAACCTCGATCTGCCGATGTGGTTCCTGTTCCTTGCCATGCCGCTGGGTGCCACGTTGCTGCTCGTCTATTACCTCCGCTGCCTGATCAGTGTCCTGCGCGGTGAAGACCCCTTCACCGCCACGCACGGACCGACCGGTTCCGAGCTCTAGGAGAGTCACGATGCTATTAGCTCTTTCACTTGCATTGATGCTGCTCCTGCTCGCCATCGGTTCGCATGTGGCGGTGGCGCTCGGGTTGGTGACGACCGGGCTGATCTTGATGCTCGACGGTGTGCCGACAACGGTGATTGCCCAGACGGCCTTCAAGTCGATCAACAGCTATCCGCTGATGGCGATCCCGATGTTCGTGCTCGCCGGCAACCTGATGATGCGTGGAAACATCGCGAGTCTGATGATCGACCTGGTAGGCAGCGTGGTCCGTTCGATCAAGGGCGGGCTTGCGCTCACGGTGATGATCGCGAGCGTGTTCTTCGCGGCGGTGTCGGGCTCCAGCGTGGGTTCTGCTGCGGCAATCGGTGCATCGACCGTCGATGGGCTGAAGCGCGAGGCGTACCCGGCGCGGTTCTCCGCGGCCATCGTCGCAGTGGGCGGAACGCTGGGCTTGATGATTCCGCCTTCGCTTGGCTTCATCCTCATCGGCTCCATCGTCGGTCTTCCGGTCGACCAACTCTTCATAGCGGGGGTGTTGCCGGGGATCATGGAGGCGATCCTGCTGATGATCGCGGTCACTTACTTCTCGCGCCGTGGTAACTATGGTGCGAAGGTGCAGAAGGCCGACTGGAGCGGATTCTCCCGTCGGCTGCCGGGCGCCGGGGCCGCGCTGATGATGCCCGTGCTGATCCTCGGCGCGATCTACACCGGCTATCTCACGCCCACCGAGGTCTCCGCTTTCGCGGCAGCTTACGCGGTGCTGCTGTGCGTTGTGATCTACCGCAGCGTGACGCTAGGCGGCGTGTGGGAGGTTGCGAAGGACTCCCTGCTCCAGACCACGATGATCTTCGCGGTGGTGATGGGCGGCAGCTTGGTCGGCTTCGTGCTGGCGCGCATGGGGGTCTCGCAGCAACTGGTGGCGCTCATTACCGCCATGGACATGAGCCCGTGGCAGTTCCTGCTGCTCGCCAACATCGTGCTGCTGGTGCTCGGGATGTTCCTCGATGGCGTCGCGATGATCGTGCTGACCGCGCCACTACTCTTTCCCGTCGCCACCGCCCTGGGCGTCAACCCGATCCACTTCGCTGTGATCATGGTCGCGAACGTGGAGATCGCCACCCTCACGCCGCCGATCGGGCTGAACCTGTTCGTCATGGGCGGGATCGCGAAGCTCCCGGTACATGAGGTCGCGCGAGGCGTGATGCCGTTCTATGCGGTCCGCTTCTTCGGCCTGATGCTCATCACCTATATCCCAACCATTTCTTTGCTCTTGGTTTCATGAGGAAGA
>JAEUNS010000200.1 GCA_016790005.1 Zoogloeaceae bacterium | reverse complement strand
CCCGCCATGGCGCGCGCAGGTGTCGCTCAATCTTGCGATTCTTGTCCTGTTGCTCGGCTTCATCATCATTTATGGTCTGACCCGGGTGGTTTCGCGGGCGATGGATCTGCCGGGACGGGTCGGCTCGTTCCGGGCGCGGCGCCGGCAGGACAAGGCCTTCAGGTCCATGCGCGATGCCCTCCAAGCACTGTTCGAGGGGCGCTTCAGCGATTCGCTCAGACAGGCCAAGATCGCCTACGCGTCCGGCGACGCGTCGCCGGTTGCGGCCCTGGTCGCGGCCCGTGCTGCTCATGCGCTCAACGACGACAAGAGCTACCGCCAATGGATGGCCCGTGCAGCCGAACCCAATGAGGGTCGGGTGGCGGGGCTGCTCACGGGCGCCGAACTAGCAATCGAGGATGGCGATCTGGCTTCGGCCGGCAAGTCGCTGAAGGCGTTGCGCGACACCGACCATCGAAGCACGAGCGCCTTGCGCCTGGCGCTGGATCTTGCCCGGGCGGAGGGGCGCTGGGGCGATGTGCGCGAAGCGATCGGGCAACTGGCCAACAACAAGGCGATCACGCCCGAGCAGGCACGCCCCCTGTTGCGGCAGGCACATATCGAGGAGTTGCGCGCACGCGTTGGCGAGCCGGCACGCCAGCTCGAGCACTGGCGCACATTGGGCAAGGATGAGCTGGCCGATCCGGAATTCATCCGTCAGGCGCTACCGCTGCTCGCTGCAGCGGGTCAGGGCGCGGTGGCACGCCGTGTTGTCGAGCGGCTGCTCGATGCAAACTGGGACAGCGCGCTCGCGCGCAATTATGTTCTTTGTTCCGGTCAGGCCGACGAGGCGGGTGACGCCCTGGCTCAGGGTGAGCGTTGGCTGGTGGATCATCCGGAAGATGCCGGGCTGTTGTTCTCGCTCGGGCGCCAGTGTATGGCCGCACAAATCTGGGGCAAGGCGCAGAGTTATCTGGAGCAGTCACTGCGGCTCCAGCCCTCTGCCGACGTGCATTTGGCACTTGGCGATTTGATGACTGCGCTGGGTCGTGGCGCCGATGCAGCGGTGTATTACCGCGACGCGGCGCGTCTGTCGATCGTGGTCTGAACCGGAGAATGGGTCGGCGCAGATCGTCGCGTCGACCTTGTTCCGCCTGACTGGTTCTGCTCAGACCCAGTCGCGTGGCTTCAGAAATACCTCATAAAGCCGTGCCTCGGACGAGCCGGGCTCCGGTGCCCAGTCATAGCGCCATTTCACGATCGGTGGCAGCGACATCAGAATCGACTCGGTTCGGCCGCCCGACTGCAGACCGAACAGCGTGCCGCGGTCGAACACCAGGTTGAACTCGACATATCTGCCACGCCGGTAGGCCTGAAAGTCGCGCTCGCGTTCGCCATAGGGCAGCGCTTGGCGACGTGTGACGATCGGCAGGTAGGCGTCGATGAAAGTGTCTCCGACGCTGCGGGTCAAGCCGAACGCGGTGTCGAAATCGGTCGTGCCGTCGGCGCCCACATCATCGAAGAACAAGCCGCCGACGCCGCGCGCTTCGTTGCGATGCTTGAGATGAAAATAGCGGTCACACCATTCCTTGAGGCGGCGATATTCGGCCTCGCCGCCAAACGGCAGCACCGCGCGCCGGCAACTGGCATGGAAGTGGATCACATCGTCCTCAAACCCGTAGTAGGGGGAGAGATCCATGCCGCCGCCGAACCACCATACCGGGTCGGCATCAGCTGCGCTTGCGATGAAGAAGCGCACGTTCAGATGCACGGTCGGGCAGTAGGGGTTGCGCGGATGCAGGACCAGCGACACCCCCATGGCCTCGAAGCTGCGCCCGGCGAGTTCGGGTCTATGGGCGGTGGCCGAGGCGGGCATCGCGCCACCACGAACATGCGAAAAGTTGACGCCGCCGCGCTCGAAGAAATTGCCTTCCTCGATGACCCGGGTCAGACCCCCGCCGCCTGCCGGACGCGTCCAGCCGTCGCTGCGGAAGGCTTGGCCGTCGAATGCCTCGAGCGCCGCAACGATGCGCTGCTGGAGCTCGGTGAAGTAGGTCTTGACGGCCTGGAGGTCTGCATCCATTCGCGCGTCAGCCCTTGCGTGCGATTGCGCGGAAGCCGATGTCGCGCCGATACTGCCGCCCATCGAACACGATCGCATCGGCGACCTCGTAGGCTGCCTTCTGCGCATGGCGGATATTGTCGCCCAGCGCAGTGACGCACAAGATGCGTCCGCCGGAAGTCACGATGTCGTTTCCCTGCAAAGCGGTACCTGCATGAAAGACATGCACGTCCTCACGTTCCGAGGTGGGCAGGCCGGTGATCACATCGCCCTGGCGGGGGGTGTCGGGGTAGTTGTGTGCCGCCAGTACGACGCCCAGCGCGATCCGGCGGTCCCACTCGGCTTCGATCTCGTCGAGCTGGCCGTCGATACCGGCTTCGAGTAGATCGGCAAAGTCGGTCTTGAGTCGCATCAGGATCGGCTGAGTTTCAGGGTCGCCCAGACGACAGTTGAACTCCACGACCCGCGGTTGTCCGGCCGCGTCGATCATCAGCCCGGCGTAGAGAAAGCCGGTGTAGGCGAGGCCGTCCGCACTCATGCCGGCGAGGGTCGGATGGATGATCTCGCGCATCACCCGTGCATGAATCTCGGGCGTCACCACTGGTGCGGGTGAATACGCACCCATGCCGCCGGTGTTGGGCCCCTGGTCGTTGTCGAGCAGGCGCTTGTGGTCCTGGCTGGTGGCCAGCGCCAGCACGTTGCGGCCGTCTGCCATCACGATGAAGCTGGCCTCTTCGCCGCGCATGAACTCCTCGATCACGACCCGTGCGCCGGCATCGCCCATGCGGTTGTCCACCAGCATCTGGTCGACTGCGGCATGCGCCTCGGCCAGCGTCTGTGCGACCACCACGCCCTTGCCGGCTGCAAGCCCGTCGGCCTTGATGACGATCGGCGCACCGTTGGCGTCGAGGTAGGCATGGGCCTCGGCCGGATCCGAAAAGGTCTGGTAGCGCGCGGTCGGAATGCCGTGGCGGGTCAGGAAGCGCTTGGCGAAATCCTTCGAGCTCTCGAGCTGGGCCGCCGCGCGGGTAGGGCCGAAGATGCGCAGTCCGGCCGCCTGAAACGCGTCGACCACCCCGGCTGCGAGTGGCGCCTCGGGCCCCACCACGGTGAACTGCACGTTCTCCCGGCGGGCGAGTTCGACCAGATCGGCCACCTTGGTGACGGCGACATTCTCGACCAGCGCTTCATGCGCGGTGCCTGCGTTGCCGGGTGCGACGAGCACCCGGGTGACCTTGGGTGAATGGGCGAGCTTCCACGCCATTGCGTGTTCGCGTCCGCCCGAGCCAATGACAAGAACTTTCATGTTGAATCACGCCACATTTACAGTATGTTGCTTCGGCACGTGCCCGTGTGTGCGCGTGCCCGAAAGGTCGGGATCAGTGCCGGAAATGGCGAAAACCGGTCAGCACCATCGCGATGTTCTGCTCGTCGGCTGCGGCGATCACTTCGGCATCGCGCATCGAGCCGCCGGGCTGAATGACGGCGGTTGCGCCTGCCTTGGCAAGCACATCGAGTCCGTCACGGAATGGAAAGAAGGCATCCGAGGCCACCACCGAGCCCTGCACGCTCAGGTCTGCATTTTCGGCCTTGATCGCGGCGATGCGGGCCGAGTCGACCCGGCTCATCTGGCCCGCGCCCACGCCTACGGTCATGCGGTCACGGCAATAGACGATGGCATTGGACTTGACATACTTGGCCACCCGCCAGGCGAACATCAGATCGGCCAACTCGGCCGGCGTCGGTGCACGCTTGGTGACGATCTTGAGCTCGGATGGCAACACGCTGGCAGCATCGGCGCTCTGTACCAGCAGTCCGCCGCCGACGCGCTTGTAGTCGAGGCTGCCGGCCGACTTTCCAAGCGCGCACACCAGCACGCGCACATTCTGCTTTGCGGCCAGCAGCGCGAGTGCCTCATCGGTATACCCGGGCGCGATCAGGACCTCGAGAAACTGTGCCGCGACCGCTTCGGCCGCTGCGCGATCGACTGTGCCATTGAACGCGATGATGCCGCCAAATGCCGAGGTCGGGTCGGTCGAGAAGGCCTTGCGATAGGCTTCGACTGCGGTTTCGGCGAGCGCGACGCCACAGGGGTTCGCATGCTTGACGATCACACAGGCGGTTTCGGCGGCAGCGAAGGCCTTGACGCACTCCCAGGCCGCATCGGCGTCGGCGATGTTGTTGTACGACAGCTCCTTGCCCTGTAACTGGCGATATCCGGCGATGGAGCCTTCCGGCACATTCGGTTCGCGATAGAACGCCGCCTGCTGATGCGGGTTTTCGCCATAGCGCAGGTCTTGCACCTTGTCGAACGCGATCTGGAAACGGTCCGGAAAGGCCTTCTTCGAGCCGTCGGCCGCGAGCGCGGTGAGGTGGTTCGAGATCGCGCTGTCGTAGCGGGCGGTGTGGGTGAAGGCCTTCACTGCCAGGCTGAAGCGGGTGGCTGCCGACAGCGCACCGGCGTTGGTCTGGAGCTCGGTGAGGATCGCGGCATAGTCTTCGGGGTCGGTGACGATGCCGACGCCGCCTGCCTCGCCGCCATGATTCTTGGCTGCGGCGCGGACCATGGTCGGCCCGCCGATGTCGATGTTCTCGATGGCATCGTCAAGCGAACAGTCGGGTCGGGCGACGGTCTGCTGGAACGGATACAGATTGACCACCACCAGGTCGATGCGCGAGATGTCGTGCGCGGCGATCGTGTCCATGTGCTCGGGCAGGTCGCGGCGCGCCAGAATGCCTCCATGAACCTTGGGGTGCAGGGTCTTGACCCGGCCATCGAGCATCTCGGGAAAACCGGTGTGCTCGGACACGTCGGTGACCGGCAGGCCGGCATCGCGCAGCATCGCGGCGGTGCCGCCGGTGGATAGCAGCTTGATGCCGAGCGCGTCGAGGCCGCGGGCGAATTCGAGCACGCCGTGTTTGTCGGAGACACTGATCAGGGCTTGGGTGACTTTCATCGTGACGATCGCTATCGAATTGACTTGAAGGCGGTGCGCGGTCGGCGCTCGCGGGTGCTCGACCGGCTGAAGGGGGTCAGAGCAGTTCGTATTCGGTGAGCTTGCGCCGCAGGGTGTTGCGGTTGATCCCCAGGATCTCGGCGGCGGCGGTCTGGTTGCCGTTGGTCTGGCGCAGCACGAACTCAAGCATCGGGCGCTCGACCGTGCGCATCACCATGTCGTAGATTGCGGCTGGCTTCTCGCCGTCGAGATCCCGAAAGTACTGGTCTAGCGTTCGATTGATGGATTCGGCGATCTCGTTCGAGCGGCTCATGCTGCGAGCTCCTGCGGTAGGTCGTCTTCATAGCGAAGACGGGTGTCCTGTTCGGCGAGCCGCCCGAAGAATTCGTCGATCGCATCGAGTTGCGATTGTACGTCGGCAAGCTGATTCATCATGCGCCGGAAGGCCGCCGAGCCGACCAGGCCCTTGGTGTACCACGATATGTGTTTGCGCGCGATTTTCACCCCGGTCTCTTCGCCGTAAAACCCGTAGAGGTCGGCGAGGTGCTCGCGGCAGACAGTGAGGATTTCAGAAACCAGCGGCGGCGGCAGCAATTCGCCGGTTGCCAGATAGTGTTCGATTTCGCGAAAGATCCACGGCCGGCCCTGGGCGGCACGACCGATCATCACGCCGTCAGCGCCGGTGTAGTCGAGCACGAATCTGGCTTTTTCGGGCGTGGTGATGTCGCCGTTGGCGATCACCGGAATGCGGATTCGCGACTTGACCAGCGCAATGGTGTCGTACTCGGCTTCGCCCATGTACTGGTCCGCGCGGGTGCGCCCATGAATGGCGACGGCGCGGATGCCGCTTTCTTGGGCGATGCGCGCGATCAGTGGTGCATTGCGGTTCTGGCGGTTCCAGCCGGTGCGAAACTTGAGGGTTACCGGGGTGTTCGGAACTGCGCTTACGACGGCTTCGAGAATGCGCGCAACCAGCGGTTCGTCCTGCATCAGTGCCGAACCGGCCATCACGTTGCAGACCTTCTTGGCCGGGCAACCCATGTTGATGTCGATGATCTGCGCGCCGCGATCGGCGTTGTGGCGCGCCGCTTCGGCCATCATCAGCGGATCGGCGCCGGCGATCTGCACCGAGATTGGATCGACCTCGCCATCGTGGTTGGCGCGCCGCTGGGTCTTGGCGCTGCCGTACAGGAGCGAGTTCGAGGTGACCATCTCGGACACGGCCACACCTGCGCCGAGCTTCTTGCAAAGCTGGCGGAACGGGCGGTCGGTCACGCCCGCCATGGGTGCGACGAAAAGGTTGTTGCGCAGGGTGAATCCGGCAAACTGCATGGTCGGTAAAGCGGGTCGGTCGCGGCGGAAAAGCCGAGATTCTAACTCAGACGGGGCGGCTCATGCAGCCCTTGAGCGTCGCAAGCGTGTGGTTTGAACGGCTTTGCAACACTTGAATACGCCTCAGGGCCAGGCCCGCGCACCGAACATCATCCGGCGTGCGACGAAGCTGCGCAGTGGGGGAACGGTGTCGAGCGCGAACAGGCCGACGCCGCGCAGGTGGCGCAGCGGCGCGAGATCGCTGCTGAAGAGGCGCACCAGAGTGTCGGTAAAACCGATGGTGCCGCCGCGGTCGAGTCGGCGCTGGCGCTGATAGTCGGCCAGCAGGGCCGGGTCGCCCGGGTCGCCGGTATGCCGGAGCAGGCGCTGGCTCAATGCCAGCACATCGCGCAGTGCCAGATTGAAGCCCTGGCCGGCAACCGGGTGCAGGGTCTGCGCGGCGTTGCCGAGCCACACCGTACGGGCGGTGGTGGTGGCCTTGCGATAGCGCAGCATCAGCGGGTAGGCCAGTCGCGAACCCACTTCGGTGAGTCGTACCCGCCCGCCCAGATGGCGCTGAATCTCGCTGAGATAGGCCGTGTCGGCGAGATTGCGCAAGTGCTCTGCGCGCGCACTCGAAACGACGTGCACCAGCGCGTAGCCGTCATCGCAGGGCAGCAGTGCGAGCGGGCCCTCGGGCGTGAAGCGCTCGAAGGCGGTGTTGCGGTGGCCACCCGCGGCCTTCACGAATCCGATCAGTGCTGTCTGGGTATAATCGCGCTCGATTACGCCGCTGCCAGACCCGGTCAATCCGCCCTCCGCACAGGCGAGCAGGCGGGCCGTGCAGGTTTGGGGCGAGGCGCCCGCCGGGGTGAGGCTGAGGGTGATGGCTTCCGTGTCGCTGCGGTGGGTCGCTACCTCGGTGCAGTATGCAAAGCCCACTGTGGGCGTGTCGATGCGCGCCCGCAGCGCCCGGGCGAGCGCACCGGCGGTCACGACATGGCCAAGCGCGGGTACGCCTTCTTCTTCGGCGCGAATCATGGTGCGGCCGAAGCCGCCCTGTTGCGAGACATGGATGGTCGTGATCGGCGTCGACGGCAGGTTCGACCACATGCCCAGTTGTTCGAGCGAGATGCGGGTGCCATGCGACAGCGCCAGCGTGCGTGGATCGTTGGCGGCGGCTTCTTCTGCACGCGCATCCGCTACCAGGATCTTCAGGCCAGTGTCCTTGAGCGCGAGCGCCAGTGCGAGGCCGACCGGGCCGGCGCCGACGATGAGCACATCATGATCCATCTCTGGCCTCGGCCATCAGCGCCTCGATGCCGGCCACGCTCGAGGGCACGGCGGTGGTGATGAACTCGCAGCCATCCGGCGTCACGATCGCATCATCCTCGATGCGGATGCCGATGTTCCAGAAGGCCTCGGGGATGTCGTCGGCGGGGCGTATGTAGCAGCCGGGTTCAACGGTCAGCGCCATGCCCGGGCACAGCGCGCGCCATTCGCCCTGTTGCTTGTACTCGCCGGCGTCATGCACGTCGCGGCCGAGCCAGTGACCGGTGCGGTGCATGTAGAACCGGCGGTAGTGCCCTTGTTCGATGATTTCGTCGAGCCCGCCCTTGACCAGCCCGATCTGGCGCAGACCGTCCGCGATCACGCGCACCGCCGCCTCGTGGGGCTCGTTCCAGTGCGCACCGGGGCGAATGGCCGAGCGCGCAGCACCCTGGGCGGCCAGCACCATTTCGTAGATGTCGCGCTGCGCCGCTGAGAACCGGCCGCTGACCGGGAAGGTGCGGGTGATGTCCGAGGCGTAGCCGTCGAGCTCGCAGCCGGCGTCGATCAGGAGCAGGTCGCCATCCTGCATCTGGCGGTCGTTCTCGACATAATGGAGAACGCAGGCATTGGGGCCGCTCGCGACGATCGACGGGTAGGCCGGATATTGACTGCCGGCGCTGCGAAATGTGTGCAGCAACTCGGCCTCGATCTCATATTCGAAGCGCCCCGGGCGGGTCGCACGCATGGCGCGGGCGTGGGCCGATGCCGATATCGTCGCTGCACGCTGCATCAGTGCAAGCTCGGTTTCGTCCTTGACGAGGCGCATCTCGTCGAGCTCGGCGCGCACGTCGCGGATGCTGTGCGGCGGCACGGTGCCGGCGCGGGCATTGGCCCGCACCTGGTTCAGGGCACGGGTCACGCGCTCATCCCAAGCGTTGTCGTAGCCAAAGCCGCACCACAGCACCGGCTGGTCGGCCAGCAGTTCGGGCAGGCGCCGGTCGAGGTCGCCGATCGTCCAAGCCTCGTCGAAGCCGAATGCGCTGCAGGCGGCCTCCGGCCCGTGACGATAGCCGTCCCAGATCTCACGCTCTTCGTTCTTCTCGCGGCAGAACAGGATCGCTTTCGGGCTGGCCCCGGCCACCAGCAGCACCGCCGCTTCGGGCTCGCCGAAGCCGGTGAGATAGTGAAAGTAGCTGTCGGCCCGGTAGGGGAAATGGGTGTCGCGGTTGCGCAGCAATTCGGCCGCGGTCGGAATCAGCGCAACGCCGCCGCCGGCAGCATTCATGCGCTCGATGAGTCTTTGGCGGCGGGCTCGGAAGGGGGCGACGTCGAGGCTGGGGCGGGTGGAGAGCGTCATCGGGATATTGTTCAGGATAGGATTGTGCTTCGACAGGATGATACCCGTGCCGTTCGGCTTGTGCAGGGTCGTGACGACGAACGCCTTGAGATGCCGCTCAGTTGCCGGCCAGATGGTGTTCCAGTTCGGCCAGGCGCTCGGGTGTGCCGACATCGAGCCAGTATCCGTCATGGCGCTCGCCGCTGATCCGGTCGCGGTTGATGTTCTCACGCAAAAGCGGGCCGAGTGCCGCCCGGGTGCCAGGCTGGATGTTTGCAAACAGCGCCGGTTGAAAGACGCCGATTCCCGAATAGGTCAGCCTGTCGGTATCCGCCAGCCGCAGCCGCCCATTACGCAGGCCAAAGTCGCCGTCGGGATGATGTGTGGGGTTGGGTACCAGTACCAGATGGGCGAGGGTGTCGGCCGCCAGCCTGGCGCCGGTTTCGATGAGGCGGG
>JAEUNS010000168.1 GCA_016790005.1 Zoogloeaceae bacterium | reverse complement strand
TTCGTGGCCTTTACGCTTCTCGCCCTGCAGGGCTTCGGAGGCGTGCTTGCGATCGCCCAGCGCGAGCTTGTGGACCGGCGCTGCTGGCTGACACGCGAAGAGTTTCTCGACACTTATTCGCTCGCGCAATTGTTGCCCGGTCCCAATGTGGTCAACATGGCGCTGATGCTGGGCGACCGCTTCTTTGGCTGGCGCGGTGCGCTGGCCTCGCTCGCCGGCATGTTGCTTGCCCCCCTTCTGATCGTGATCGCACTCGCCGCAGGCTACCGGCACTTTGCCGACAGTGCGGTGGTCGCCGGCGCACTACGCGGCATGGGTGCAGTGGCGGTAGGCCTGATGCTGGCCATGGGGCTCAAGATGCTCACCCCCCTGCAGCGCAATCCGATGGGCCCATGGGTCTGTGCACTCATCGCCGCCGCAACGATCGTGTTGGTGGGCGTGTTGCGCCTGCCGCTGGTTTGGGCCCTGCCAGGCTTGGGGGTCACCAGCTGGTGGGTCGCCCGCACGGTGCTGGCACGCCAGGCGCGCGAGACATGAGCACAGCCTTTACAAATGCCGACCTGGCGCATCTGTTCGGCCACTTCATGATGTTGTCGCTACTCTCGATCGGCGGGGCGATGGCGACAGCCCCCGAGATGCATCGCTACCTCGTCGGCGATCGCGGCTGGTTGAGCGATACCGAATTCACGTCGGCGGTGGCGCTCGCCCAGGCCTCGCCCGGGCCGAACGTGCTCTTCGTGCCGGTGCTCGGTTTTCAGGTTGCGGGCAGTATCGGCGCAGCGGCAGCGCTCGTTGGCATTCTGCTGCCATCGACGCTGCTGTCGCTGACCGTAAGCCGTTGGGGCGCCCGCCGCCGCGACACGCTGGCTGTGCGCGCTTTCACCGCCGGCCTTGCGCCAGTGACCGTGGCATTGATGTTCATCGCTGCATGGGTTTTGGCACAAGCCTTCATGCGAGATCAATCGCACTTTTTTGGTGCATTCGGACTCATGGCATTCACTGTGTTTGCGATGCTGCGAACCACCATGGCGCCGATCTGGTTGATCGCCATTGGCGCCGCTGCAGGCCTGGCAGGATGGGTTTGAGCCGGTAACAGCGCTGCAACAGTGTCAGAATTTTTTACACTACAGTTTTTGGGCCAACACACTGCAGCCGGGGCGCGATGCAGGTTACTGAATATGTTCGCTCTTGGGCCTTCATTATGAAAGTGGCAAGAAATGTGCTTAATGTCACGGAGGCGCAACTTTATTCAATGCGGTCTTTTTTGGATCATTGCCTAGTGCTGAGCGAAACATCTCTTCGGAACGAGGTTGGAGTGACAACATACAACCACCAAGACTTGCGAATCGACTTCATGTTGCGTCGATTCGTGTCCGACATCATTCAGTACCTGTCCAATGGTGGCGACCACGCCAACGCATTGATGAACATGATCGAGCGTGGTGTACCACCCGAGGTTCAACGCCGGGTACTCGAGGGCCGCGCAGTCGTAAGCTGAGCGCCTGTTGCCCGTGTCCAGATCCGACTGACCGGAGAGGGCAAACCGTTCCCCCGATTTCGCGCTCTATGCGCTTCATCAATCAGTTTCCCAAACCTCGCAGTCCGGGTGATTTGCGAGAACACTGCAGCAAACCCTCACTGCCTTGCCCCGGAGTGATCATGTCGGAACGAACCCTTCTGCTGCGAAACGCGACCCTCGTCGCCACGATGGACGCGGGCCAGACCGAAATCCCGGATGGTGGCGTGCTGGTGCGCGGCGGCCGGATCGCGGCAATCGGTGCAAGCGCTACCCTGCCCTGCAGCGCCGACGAGATCATCGACCTGAGCGGGCATGTGCTGATGCCGGGAATGATCAACACCCATCACCACATGTACCAGACGCTCACCCGTGCAGTGCCCGGCGCGCAGGATTGCGAGTTGTTCGACTGGCTCAAGCGTCTCTACCCGATCTGGGCGCGGCTCACACCCGAGATGATCCGGGTGTCAACCCAGACCGCGATGGCAGAGCTGCTTCTCTCTGGCTGTACTACGACGTCCGATCACCTTTACATCTATCCGAACGGCTGCCGGCTCGATGACTCGATCGAGGCCGCACTGGGCATCGGCATGCGCTTTCATGCCTGCCGCGGTTCGATGAGTGTTGGCGAGTCCCGAGGCGGGCTGCCGCCCGACCGGGTGGTCGAGGACGAGGCTGCAATCCTGGCCGACTCACAGCGCCTGATCGAGACCTGGCACGACCCGGCCGACGGCGCCATGCTCAGGATTGCGCTGGCGCCCTGCTCGCCCTTTTCGGTGTCGACCGATCTGATGCGCGAGTCTGCCCGCATGGCGAGTCACTTCGGGGTCGGGCTGCATACCCATCTTGCAGAAACCGTCGGCGACGTGGCCTACAGCCGCGAACGCTTCAACCGCAGCCCGGCAGAATATGCCGAGGAACTCGGCTGGACCGGCAAGGGTGTATGGCATGCGCACTGTGTGTGCCTGGACGACCATGGCATCCAGACCTTTGCGCGCACCCAGACCGGGGTCGCGCATTGCCCGTCATCGAACATGCGGCTCGGATCGGGCATCGCCCCAATCCGCAAGATGCGTGATGCCGGGGTTGCGGTCGGCCTGGGCGTCGATGGCTCGGCCTCGAATGACGCCGGACACATGCTGCTCGAAGCGCGCATGGCGATGCTGGCCGCACGCGTGCGTCCGCTCCAACCCGGCTCGCCCGCGGGCGACCCCGCCAGCCTGAGCGCCCGCCAGGTGCTGGAGATCGCCACTCGCGGCAGTGCCCGGGCACTCGGGCGCGACGACATCGGCAGCCTTGAAGTGGGCAAGTGTGCCGATCTGGTGGCGTTCGACCTGCGTGCCCCCGACTACGCGGGTGCGCTGCATGATCCGCTGGCCGCGCTGGTGTTCGCGGCGCCCGGCAAGGTCGCGCTGTCGGTGATCAACGGTCGGGTGGTCGTGCGCGATGGCGAACTGCTCACACTCGACCTCCATCGCCTGAGCACCCATCACAACCTGCTGGCGCACAGGCTCGTAAACGACGAGTGATGGCCACGCGGGCATCGCACCCGCGCCTGCCGGCCGCCTCAGTCGGGCGAAACCACTTCGGGCCGCTGAAACTGGAACAACATTGTCCTGCAGGTCGCACAGCGCACGATGCGCCGGGTGTCCGTGGCATGGCAGCAGCCTGCTTCGTCCAGTTCGGTCGCGCCGCAGGCGATGCATGCCGGCGCATGCTGACCATGATCGCGCATGTAGTCGTTTTGCTCGGGCAAGGCGCGTTGGCGCTTCTGATGGCGGTGGTGCAGATACAGCACCAGGTCGGCACCCAGAAAGAACAGAACGGCAACGATTACGGGAAACGGAATGTTGTTCATTGTGGCTCACCTGCAGAGTTCGGAGGGGTCGCTGCGAGAGTCGCCGCCGTGACGCCGGCCTTGAAGGATCGCAGCGTGCGAAGGGCACCCACGAGATTCGCGAGCAGCAGAACACTCGATACAAACATCAGTATTCCACCCGGCACCGCAAGGGGGCTCCACCACGGCGCGGGCACGAGCACCACCAGCATCGCCAGATGCAACCAGAAATGGCGCGCCTGGGCGAACTCACCGATGAACTGGTTCATCGATGGCACCTTGCGGTAGTGGTTGCGAAGCTTCAGCCACAAGATGAACGGCACGATCTTGTAAAGCATGCCGATCAGGAGCGACATCGCCACCCCACCCAGTATCAGCACACCCGCTAGCAGTGCAAGCTCAACATGCCCGGGTGCGAGCACCTCGAACATCGAGAGTACCCCCACCACCACGAGGCACAGCATGCCTAGCATCCAGAAGCGGCCGATCGCATTGTTGGCGGCACGCTGCCGCCGGCGCAGCAACTCGAGCGTCACCGCAGCAAAGACTGCGGCTGCAGCGGCCAGGAGCAGGGTTGCCAGCACAACGTCGATCAGCCCCGCTGTCGCCGCGAGCAGGATCGCGCCGATCACGACGCCAAAACCCCGGGCAAAACGCTGCGGGTACGGATTCGTCTGCAGAAACATCGGCACCACCAGCCAGGCCACCGCTGCAATCAGGATCAGCGCCCAGCCCGCCAAGCCCCACGCCACATGCAGGCCCACATGCGCGAGCCAGGCGACATCGAGCAGACCCGCCCGCGCCAGCGCCATGAGCCCCCCCAGAGCCACCGTCATCGCCAGCGCAACAAGCGCAATGCGCAGTCCGGTGAGGGTTGCACCTTGTGCCTCGCTGCGCCACAGCGATATGAAAATCGTGATGACAAAGACCCCGATACCGGTCGCGAACGCAGCGGCGGAAAGCGAGTAGCCGATCGACCAGTCGAACATGAACGCCGCGGCCAGCGCGCACGCTCCACCGACGAGCAGCGGTTGCAGCGCCAAGGCCAGCGCACCTTGCCCGCGCACTCCGCTACCACCCGCGACAGGAAGCACCTGGAACAAGGCCCCGACCATGATCTGCAGCATGAAACCCACCGTCATCAGATGGGTCAGGGTCAGCGCAGGTGCAGACCAGCGCGACATGAACAGTCTTTCACCATCAACAATCAGCACCAGCGCGGCCAGCATGCCGAAGAACGGAGCAGCGATGAAGAAGCGCAGCGGAATCGAGACCGGCGGCGCCTGCTCGAACGAGAGGCCCGCCCCCCTCACCCGGGCCTCCTTGGCGCGCAGGCATTGCCTCGAACACAAGCACGAACGGATGCGCCGCCGACAGACATACGATCAGCCGTGCGTGATCGCATTCTTGGGAGCCGCATGCATGATCCGCACCACGAAGGTGTTGTTCGCATCGCGCCCGGTGATATGGGTATAGCCATTGCGCTTCAACACGTTGTAGAGCGGGACCGGCTCGCGATAGATCAACAGGTGGATTTCGTTGCCCGGCTCGAGCAGATCCAGCGCCTCGAGCACCCGCTCCATCGGCTCGGGCGGCTGCATCTGCCTGGCATCGATCGTGATCGGCACGGCATCAGCCATGATCCGCACCCACATGCAGTGCTTCGTCGAGCGTCCCGATCAACTCGGGCATCAGGGCCACGCCACGATCGCACATGGGGTAGAGAATGTTCTCTTCCTTGAGATTGTGCTGCTGCATCAGGATCTCGAGGGGCTGAACAAGTTCGGCCCATGTGTCGAGATCGTCGTCGGCCAGCGCGGCCTCGAGATCTTCGAGCAATTCGCGCATCTGCCGGTGTTCGCCGCGCATGACCTGGGTCGGCCCGTGACTCATCCCGCTCGCCTGCTCGAAAGCGGGAAACAACACGTCCTCTTCGGCTGCGAAGTGTCCAAGGGTGTCATCCCGAAAACGTGCAAAGGCATGCTTGCACCCCCCCGGATCGGCAGCCCGGGCAAAGGCTTGGGCCTGGCGCAGATGTTCGTCGCACTGGTGATGATGACTCTGCATCAGCGCGGTAATGGTCTGGTGTGCGGTCATTTCCTGGGCCCCTGATGGTATTGGCCCATGATTCCACTCGCTCCCCGTGGCTGCCTTGACCCGGGTCAAAACGCCCATTTCAGCGCATTCACCCCGATCTACCCCAACCGGGCAGAGCGGAATCGTGCCGGCTCAACCCTCGAATCGGGCCAGCGCACTCGGATCGAGCAATTGGATGCGCTTGCCGGATACGCTGATCAGGCCGTTCTCGGTCAGCTCATGAAAAACCCTCGACAAGGTCTCGGGGGTGATGTTGAGACGCGAGGCAAGCACCTGCTTGGAAACCGCCAGCACCACGACCGGCTTGCCGTTCTCGAGCGGCGCGGTGAGCGCGAGTTCGAGCAGATGGCTGACCACGCGCTGGGCGCTGGAGCGCAAGGTGTAGGTTTCGACATCGCGCACCAGCGAATGCAGGCGAATCGAAAGCCCCGCCAGCAGCTTGCGGGCAAAGTCGGCATCCTTCTCGATCAGGGCGAAAATCGCACGCTGATTAATCGTGATCAGGCTGGTCTCGCTCAGCGCTTCGGCAAACACCGGATACGGGCGATTCATGAACATCACCGCCTCGCCGAAGGACATGCCCGGCGTGATCACGTCGACGATCTTCTCGTTGCCCTTGGCCGAGCTGAAGGCCAGCTTGATCTGGCCGCTCACCAGCACATGAAAGCCGGTCGGCATCTCGCCGCAGTGAAAAAGCACTTCACCCTGGGCAAGCTGGTGAGGCAGCGCCATCGCGTCCACCGCATGCAGATCGCTATCGGAAAGCTCCGAGAAGAGTGGAATGGAGCGCAACAGCTCGAACGTGTCAGACGCCTGGATATTTGTCATCGTTTTACCGGTCCGGCTCAGATTTAGCCACATCCAACCGGATCAGGACAAAGCCTAGTGGCTGGTGCCTTCTTCGCGGTTGATCTTGTTCCAGACATTGTACTTGCCGATGGGCTTTACCATGGGCAGGCGTTTGACCTCCTGCAGGGTCTCGGCGTCGATCACGACGATGGCACCGTCCATTTCCGACAGGCTGGCGACCGCAAAGCGGCCATCGCGGGTGAATTCGACATGGGCGAAGGTCTTGCCGGGCTCGCCCTCGATCTCCTTGATCACACTGAGCGAGTCCTTGTCGATGATCTGCAGGATGTGCTTTGACTCGGCGCTCATCATCGAGTCGACGAAGGCATGGCGGCTCTTCTCGTGGCTGCGCAGGAAGAAACCCGGCCCGCGGGTGGGAATGCGCTTGACCACCTGCCAGGTCTCGAGATCGATCACGGTGACCTCGGCGGTCTTGAGGTTGGTGCTCGCCATCACCCGGCGGCCCTGCCAGTCCCAGGTAATGCCCGAGCCCAGGTGGGGCATGCCGTCGAGCGGCAGATCGGCGATACGCTTGCGCGCGTCCAGATTCACCACCTGGCCGCTGCCCTCGCGCGAGGCGCCCATCAGGGTCGAATAGTCCTGGGTGAAGAAGAAATCATCCAGCACCTCGGCCAGCACCGTTCGGCGCGGATTCAGATAGCCGCGTACGAAGCTGCCCTCGCGAAACTGGTAGTCGTGAATCAGGCCTTGCGGAATCTCTTCGGCAGCCGGATCGAAGCTGATCTCCCACACCTCGGGCACATCCTTGAGCGCCGCGATGAAGGATTTGCGCGGGGTGGCCTCATACACCGCCGACACCCGCGAGCTGTGCTTGCCTTCGCGGTCGAGCGCGTCGATCGCCTTGATCAGATTCAGATCGCCATCGAGCAACACCAGGGTGTGCGGCAGGTAGTTCGCGACCGCCAGATGCTGCCCGTCGGGCGAGGCGGCCACATTGCGGGTGTTGATGCCGGCGCGAACCTCTGCGACCACCTTGAGGTTCCACAAATCGAACTTGGTTACCCAGCCATCGCGCGAGCCGAAGAACACATAGCGCCCACCCGCTGCAAACTTCGGCCCGCCATGCAACGCAAAGCGGCTCTGAAAACGGTGGATGACTTCGAAGCGATCGCCATCGACAACCGACACATGATGATCGCCCGCCTCGACCACCAGAAACAGGTTGAGCGGATCGGCCGCGAACACCGGCTTGTCGGACAGCGTCGCCGGATCGACATGCACGATGCGCGAGGCCCGAATATCTTCCTCGGTCCAGCGCGGTGGCGGCTCGACCGGGGTGTAGATGAGCTTGACCAGCTCCTCGATCTGGGCGGCATCGAGCACCTGCCCGAAGCCGGGCATCTGGGTCGCGATGCGGCCGTCGCGTATCGCCGCCAGCGCATCGGGTTTTCTGAGCCGGGCCAGATTGTCAGGCAGCAGGGCCGGCCCCATCAGACCCAGTCGCTCATTGCCGTGACAGGCCGCGCAGTGCTGCTGATAGAGCTTCGCGGTCGGGTTGGTCACGGCCGGGGCTGCGAGTGTTTCGGCCGCTACCGGAGTTACCAGCCAGACAAGCGCGCCAACCGTTGCAACGGCGCGCGCAATACCTTTTGCGTTCATGCTAGTCATCCATCATCCAGGATCGTTTCAGCCACCACGGCGGCGACGGGCAAACGGCGTCAGCGTGACCCGCTCCCTCCCTTCACCCGCAAGCGCCGGCTCGAGCCCGATTTCGTCATCACTCAGGTAGCAGGCGGGATCTTCGGCCCACACATCGCCGGTGATCTGTTCCGCCCGCACCCGCGAGCTGCCGTTGCAGATCGCCTGAAATGCACAGGCGCCGCAACGCCCGCCCAGCGCACGCGGATGCTGGCGCAGGCCGGCGACCAGCGGATTCGAGAGATCGCTCCAGATCGCCGAAAACGGTCGCTCGCGCACATTGCCCAGCGGCACATGCCACCACATGGTGTCGGGATGAACGACCCCCAGGTTGTCGATGTTCGCGACATTCACACCACTCGCGTTGCCGCCCCATTGGAGCAGCTTGGCCTCGATATGCGCCGCCCGCTCGGGAAAGCGAGCCCGCACCCAATGCAACAGATAGACACCGTCGGCATCGTTGTTGCCGGTGACGAACTCCTTGTGGATACCACGCCGATAAAGTTCGAGACAGGTGTCGAAGAGCAGGTCCATCGCATCGCGGCTCGACTGGTGATGAGCGTCGTCGCCCCGATTGCGGTTGCCGCGGCCGGCGTAGTTGAGATGCGAGAAATAGAACTTGTCGATCCCTTCGTCCTCGACCAGACGCAGCAGGGCCGGCAGGTCGTGGGCATTGTCCTCGGTCATGGTGTAGCGCACCCCGACCTTGATCCCGCGCGCATGACACAGGCGGATACCGGCCATCGAGGCGTCGAAAGCGCCCTCCTTGCGGCGGAAGCGGTCATGGGTGGCGGAAATGCCATCCAGGCTGACACCGACATAGTCGAAACCGATCGCGGCGATCGCATCGATGTTGCTCGCGTCGATCAGGGTGCCGTTGGATGACAGCCCCACATAAAAGCCCATGGCCTTGGCGCGCGCGGCGATCGTGAAAATGTCAGGGCGCAACAGCGGCTCTCCGCCGGAGAGGATCAGCACCGGCACCCGAAAGGCCTTCAGATCCTCCATGACCGCAAACACCTCGTCAGTGCTCAGCTCGCCGGGAAAGTCGCTGTCGGCCGAGATCGAGTAGCAATGCTTGCAGGTGAGATTGCAACGCCGGATCAGGTTCCAGATCACCACCGGTCCGGGTGGGTTGCGTCGTGCTGCCGCGGGCGTGGGCTCGAACAACTCGCGGATGAAGTGTGAGATACGAAACATCGGGTTCCTCCCTGTCTTGCCGGATTAGAACCCACACCGGATGGCATGAAAATGATCGCGGTCAATTGCCGGGCGGCGGCTCGGCACGCTTCACCCGCGCGCGCTGCCTCAGGGCGCGATCCGCAGCCCGGTCTTCTTGAGAATGCGTGAGGAATAGAGTACGTCGCGGCTGCGGCATGCCGCCGGAAAGCGGGTCTCGATCACCTGCGCGAGCGCCGCGATTTCGTCATCCACCTCGGTTCGGCTGCGTCCGTGCACCATCGCAAACAGGTTGTACGGCCACTGCGGCAAACGGCGCGGGCGACGATAGCAATGGGTTACGCTCTTCATGCCGGCCAGAAATCTACCCACCGCATCGACGGCATCATCGTCAATGTCCCAGACGCTCATGCCGTTGGCGGTGAAGCCGATCGCGTAGTGATTGGGCACCGCGCCAATACGCCGGATCACTCCGCGCGCAAGCATGTCGGCGACGGTGGCGAGCACCGTCTCGCCCGGAACACCCAGTTCGTGGGCCAGCGCGCCCCAAGGGTCTGCGACCAGCGGCAGGCCCGACTGGGTTGCGACGATGATGCGCCGCGCGAGTGGGTCGGGGGTGTCTGCGGCCGATTGAAGGCCGGCTTCGCTCGCTTCGATCGACATCAGGCCTCCAGCTTCATCTCGACGAAGTATTCGCATTCCTTCGGGAACAGCAACACCGCCAGGCCGGTCGCCTGCTCGATCGCACCGGCAGCAGCAGCGATGCCGTCCGGATGCTCGGTGGCGAGCACGAACCACATGTTCAGTGCATGCTCGCGGCGGTAGTTGTGGGCGACCTCGGCAAGGGCATTGACGGCCCCGGCGACCTCGTCGAAGCGCTCCTCGGGCACCTCCATCGCGGCCAGGCAAAAGGCACCGCCAACACGCTCGATCTGAAACATCGGCCCGAAGCGAGTCAGCACCCGGGTGTCGAGCAGCCTTTGCAGGCGCTCGATGATCTCCGATTCGTCGAGACCAAGGGCATTCGCAAGGTCTGCGAACGGTGCCCGGGTCAGCGGAAAGTCGCCCTGCAGCGCGTTGATCAGCCTGCGATCGGTGGGATCAAGCACCACCGCTTGCTGGTGCTCCACAGGACTCATAGCGCACCGCCAAAATAGTGGGCGCCGCGCTGCTTGAAGCGCCGAGTGCTGAACAGCACCGCATGGGGCCATTGGTCGACCCCGTGGCGCTGGGCGATTGCGCTGCGTACAGCGAGCACCTCGTCCCTCGCGCGCCCATGAATCATGCAGAAGAGGTTGTAGGGCCAGTCCGGTGCCGCGCGTCTGCGCCGGTAACACAGGGTCACTCCAGGCTCACGCGCGAGATTGCGACCCAGTTCGCTCGCGACCCGATCGGGCACATTCCAGACGCACATCGCATTGGCGATGAAGCCCAGTTCATGATGGCGCACGACCACGCCAAAACGCTTGAACATGCCGTCCGCCAGCCAGTTCGAAATCATCTCGATCACTCGATCGGCGCTAAGATCGACACGCCGTCCGATCTCGGCATAGGGTTGCGGGCTGAGCGGCAGGCCATCCTGCAAGGCCTCCAGCAATTGTTGCTCGAGTGCGGGCAGCAGGCACGCCGACTCACCCACCGGCCGGCGGTGCTCGACCGGGCGGCTGGCCGCGGGCTTGCGCTCATCCAGATCGAAGCCGAGGTCGATGTGAAACGCCTCTTCAAGCGGCAGCACGATCACCGGATATCCGGTTTCGCCTTCGATCCGGGCAATGACCGCAGCAAAGCTGGCCCGGGTGCGCGCAGTGATCACGAACCACAGGTTGATCTCATGTTCGCGCAGATAGTTGTGATTGACCTCGGGGATCGCACTCACCCGGGCGGCGACGGCCTCCACTTCGGTTGCCGGCACCGCCAGCGCCGCCAGCGCACTCTCTCCGACGCAGCCTGGGGCCAGCACTGCTCCGACGCGGCTGATGGTGCCATCACTCACCCAGCGGGCATAGGTCGCGAGCACCTCCGCCTCGTCGAAGCCATGACGTGCTGCAAGCTCGGCAAAAGGCCGCGCGACCAGCGGAAAGTCATGCTGGTAGTCATTCAGGAGCGCAAACTCGCGACTCCCCGGCTCGGCGCGAAAAACCCGCCCGGCACCGCCCGAAGAACACATGAACCTCTCCGGGCGCATTTCAGAATCCCGTTCTGAACGCGCGGCTGGTAAAGAAGATGCCGCTGGGGCTGTCCGCCTCGAGCGCACCGATGGGCCGATGACTGCGGGTGTCGTACATCAGCACCTTGTTGTCGTCGCGGGCAGAGATCCACACCGTTTCGCCGCGCGGGGTGAATTCCATGTGCAGAATGGCCCGACCGGGCTGGAAGCTGTCGACGAGCTTGCCCGAGAAGGTGTCGATGACCTGCATCCAGCCGTTCTCGGGAAAGGCGAAGTTCACCCACACCTCGCGCCCGTCGGGGCGTGCCATCACGAATACCGGCTGGCTCCTGACCGGGATGCGCTCGAGTTCCTTCCACGTGCCGAGCTCGACCACGAGCACCTCATGCCGACCGATCGCCGGAAGATAGGCTCGCCCACCGGCCACCGCCCATCCACGCAGGTGCGGCATCTTGTAGACCGGCAGCGGCTCCTCACCACGGCCATAGCCGGTGAGAATGGTGCGCACGCCCAAGTGGGGTTGCCACAGATCAAGCATCGAAAGTCCGTCCTCACCGAACAGGCCGGCGATGTAGTAACGCCCGTCGGGTGTCACCAGTGCATCATAGGGCTGCCGGCCCGCCTCGAAGCGCTCGGTTTTCGGCTTGGCCGGGTCGGACAGGTCGGTGATCCAGATCTGGTTTGCATCGAAAAGCGAATAGATGAAACGGTTGCCGGGCAGATCGGCCAACCCGACCACCTTCGAACGGGCGCCGTCGCTGCCGAACACGGCCGGCACATCGGCCAGCGGCGCAAGTGTCTCGGCATCGAATGCGCGGATGCCGCCCGGCTCGTAATTCTGCGCAACCAATATGCGGCCGTCCTGCGAGATCGCACCGCCGATTGCATTGCCCGCCTGCATCACCCGACCGGCGATGGTGGCCGTGAGCAGATCGACCTTGGTCAGGCCGCCATCGCGGCCGAACACATACGCGTAGCGTCCATCGCGTGAGAACACCACCGATGCATGCGACAGGTCACCCAGCCCATCTACCCGCGCGAGCACGCTACGCCCGGAGGTCTCGACGATCGCCACCCGTCCGGTGGCACGCTCGATGACGACACCGAGATCACCCGTACCACGCAGTGTCTGGGCGGGCGGTGTCGCGCAGCCGCTGAGTATCGCCAGGACCACGCCGGCGGCGACAGCAAGAGACTTCGGGAACAGATGCATCGTTTGAAACTCCGGTCAGATCGACAACGAACAAGTGCGGGCAAGGATCGGAGGCCGCACGCATGAGCCGCGATGCGGCCACCTCATCACTCGGACTCCA
>JAEUNS010000137.1 GCA_016790005.1 Zoogloeaceae bacterium | reverse complement strand
TCAGTCCAAGGCCTTGACCGAACGGCAGACGCGTGAACGAAGCACCAATTTCACGTCCCCCAACATGTCATGCGAGGTGACGGCTTCACTCGGTTACTTGCCGTTCGCACCACGAAGAGCCCGACGGCTGGATTGGGTCGTCAGCACTCGACGACGAACGGCTGCTTACGGGAAGTGAAATTTCAACGACCGCTTTCCGGCGATGAACTCGTAGAGACGTCAGTCGTATCCCGACCATTGCTGCCATCCGTTCGTAGAGGGGTGATCGACAGGAGTCCTCGGTCAGCTGCCAGTCAGAGCATTCCTTATCTGTCACACGACCCATTAGATTGGGCTCACGCATTTGCCATTCTCACCAGGTGGCCTCAATGACAGATCCACCAGTCTCATGGGCTGACTCGGCGCAGCTGAGGCTGCAATGCAGGCTCAGCATGCTGCGCACTTTGCCAGGATGCCGAAGTGATACGGAGCAGCCGGGGTCAGGTCTACTTGAAGGACAGAGTCGAATCCGGTCTCGGCCAACCAGAGTGCACACTGTGCTGGATTCGGGCGGATTGCCAGCGGCGGCCCGCGCGGCGTTTCGATGTCGCTTCGCCAATGAATCACCGACAGGATACCGCCGGGTTGAAGCGTTCGATGTGCTTCGCGCAGCAGTGCGAGCGGGTCTTCGATATGAAGCAGGTTGAAGACCATGGCGTGGCCCTGCGAGCTATCCGCCACGCCCGTGCCATGCGCGACGAAGTCGCGAACCTCGGCATGGACATTCGCCAACCCTGCGTCCTTGGCCCGCTGCTCGACGAGGCTGATCATGCTCGGTTCAATGTCGAGCGCCGTCACCCGCCCGCGCGTATAGCGTGCCGCGGGCAAAGTAAACGTGCCGTAGCCGCAGCCGAATTCGAGCAGGTTGTAGGTGCCGACTCGCGGCCCCAATATTCGTGCCAGGATGAGCTCAGGATCAAAGAATGAGGCCCAGTAGACCTCGTCCGGCATGCCACTTTCGCGCCCCTTCACTGTCGCGCTCAGTGCTTGGCCTCACCCGCTGCCTTGCCCGCCGCATCGAAGCCGCCCTTCGCCTTCCACTCCTCGAACCCGCCCTGCAGGATGCGGACATTCTCGTATCCGGCCACGCGCAGCGCGAAACCGGCCTGAGCCGACAGGCTGCCGGTGTTGCAGTAAATCAGCACCGGCTTGTCGTTCGGGATGCTGTCTCGTTCGGCGAGCACCCGGCGCCATTCCAGATTGACCGAACCTGGGATATGGTCCTTGGCGAACTGACCGGCATCGCGTGCGTCGATGACGTGAAAGCGCGGCCAGTCCTCGTGCGGGATCTGCTCTGCGAAGATCACGCCGCCGCCGTACTCGACGAAATCCAGGTACGCCGCCATCTCGTCGACGGCTTGCTCGTTGGCGATGGCGGGTGACGCGATGACGGCCAGCGCTACGGCGGTGGCACGGATCAGCTTGAAGGGCATGGTGTCTCCGTTCATGTATGTGATTGTCTTTAGGGTGATCAGAACACCAACACCTTGTCGGCGGCGGCCGTCCATTCGGCCAACTCCTTCAGCGTGCTGCGGCGCGCATTGGGCACCATGTCGTGATCGGCATAGCCATGCGCATCCATGCAGGTGCCGCACAGGGCGACCTCGTCACCGACTGTGCGCACCATGTCGCCGGCGTTGTAGTAGCCGTCGGGCACCTTCTGCCCCGCCTTGGCGCAGGCGACGGCATCCCCCATCAGGAAGACGCGTACTGTCTCGCCTTCGAGCTTGCCCAGCGCACGCGCGAGGCGCAGGCCGTTGTAGCTGCGCTCGGTGCCATAGGGGCCGTCGTTGAGAATGAAGAGGGTGTTCACGGTCGTCTCCTTCCTGAGTGGGCTACTTACTTGCCGCCCGACTTGATCGTGGCTTTCAGGGCGTCGAAGTCACGGCGTACGGTGCCCTGGAACAGCAGGCCGGACTTGTCCTGCGTGGCCACACCCTCGAGATCGGGCACGTCAGCAAAGATCTGGTAGCTCGCGGCACCGTTGTGTTCCTTACCGTCGGCGACAATCAACTGATTGCCGTAGAACACTGCCGGCGCAGGCAGACCTTGCGCCAGGCTCGACAGCAGCAACTGGATGGGCACGCGGTAGGTGTTAGCGACCTCGGCTGCGACCTGCAAGTTGCCGTTGCAACGCTGGCCGGGCGGGTCCTTGGCGATGAAGGTCAGCACCTGTTGTCCGGCGGCGGACTGTGCGCCCGGCACGGCCATCGATACATCGGCCGCAACTGCCGAAAGACTGAACAAGGCGCCCAGCAGGGTGAATGTGATCCTTTTCATGTGTTGTCTCCTCGCTTGGTTGGCTGCTTGCGGTGGCGGGTGATTCAATCAGCGTTCGACGGGCAGCCCGCCTGCCTGCCACTCAGTGACGCCGTCGGTAATCTTGTGGGCGCTATAGCCACGCTTGCGCAGCAACTCGACGGCCTCATCGGACATGACGCAGAAGGGGCCGCGACAGTAGGCAACCACGTCCTTGCCGGCCGGCAACTCGGCCAGTCGCTTTTCCAATTCACCGAGCGGCATCGAGCGCGCAAAAGGCAGGTGACCGGCTTCGTACTCGGATTCGGGACGCACGTCGATCACCACGATTTCGCCGCTGCGCGCCTTGGCGAGCAAGGACTCGCGGCTCTCCGTGCTGAGCACGTCGGGGCCGGCGCTCATCTGCTCAAGCGCCAGGCGCAGCTCGAGTAGATGAGCCTCCGCCACGTCACGGACGGTTAGCCAAAGCTCTGCGACGTCCTGCCCGCTAAGGCGGTAATGGATGAACTTGCCCTCGCGCCGGTTCTCGACCAGGCGCGCTTCGCGCAGCGCCTTCAGATGGGCGCTCGCCAACCGGACGTCGATACGCGCCTGATGCGCGAGCGTCTCCACCGTCTTCTCGCCCTGGGCGAGCAGTTCGATGAGCTCTAGCCGTTTTGGGCTTGACATCCCCTTGCCGATGCGGGCGACCTGTTCGTATAGGGAGGACTTGGTGATGTTGGCTTTCATTCGAACACTCTAACGGCCGTGCGAATGTTTGTTAATAGTGCTCTCGGCCTTGAGTGCGGCTTTTTGTCAGGTCGACTGGACGTCGACAGAGGTCCCGCCGCAGCTCTGTGCAAACGGGGCATTGACGACCATGAACCACAGAAAGTCGACACCCGACCACGTTTGTTGAAAGGCCTGGTTTGACATTCCTTCAAGCCCCCGAATACGTTCTACAACGCCGTCCGTTGTTGCGACAGGGCGCGGATCTCATCGCGCAAGGCCATCACCTCATCGCTAAGCACTGCCAATTGCTTGGCTCCTGCCAATTCGGCGTCGGCACTATCGGCGTCGCGGCCGACGAAGAAGGTGGCGAGCGCTGCGGTCACGTAACCGAAGATCCCGAAGGCGTACAGCGCCAGAAAGACGCACAGCAGACGGCCCTCGGCGGTTTGCGGCCAATACTGCGGGCCCATCGTCGTCATGATCATGGAGGTCCACCACAACGACTCGCCGAAGCTGTTCGGGCCGCCGGGTGCCTCGTTCTCGAAGGCGTAAATTCTGGCCGCGCCGGCGATCGTGACCAGCACGGTCAGGGCGACCACATACCCGAAGCCCCGCCGGCTCAGGCTCGCGCCCAGCGCCTTCATCCCGCGATTGAGCGAACTAACGACGCGGACCAGCCGCAAGCCCCGCCCCGCCCTGGCCAGGCGGAGTAGCCGAAACGCGCGGAAGACGCGGAAGATCCGTAGCGCGGGGATCAGCTGCGCAATGGCGGTCAGCCAGTTCCGCTTGAGATAAACGACCTTGTCGGGGGCCAGGACCAACTTCACAGCGAAATCGAGAATGAAGATGATCCAGATGATCGTGCCGAGATAAAAGAACAGCTGACTCTCGCCCCGAACCAACTCCATGACCAACAGCACCAGCCATGCGAACGCGAGAACCAGCATTGGCGTTTCAAGCCAGTCCTCCAAACGTTCGAGCAACTCGTATCGCTCCCGCTTCAGCACCTGCGCATCCACGACTTTCGCGTCGGGATTCTCACTCGTAGCCGCGTCATTCATAGGATTTCTCCGCGTTTGACTTGCCCTTGGGCATGCGGGCTGATCACCTTGCGGCAGCGGCCTGCCCCGAATGCCGAAGCCGCAAGGCGTTTCCGATCACCGACACCGAACTCAAGCTCATTGCCAACGCCGCGATCATCGGAGACAGCAACCAGCCGGTGAACGGGTACAGCAGGCCGGCGGCCACCGGGATGCCCAGCGCGTTGTAGACGAAGGCGAAGGCGAGGTTCTGCTTCATGTTCGCCACCGTCTCGTCCGAAATGATGCGGGCCTGCGCAATGCCGCGCAGATCCCCCTTGACCAGCGTCACCTGGGCGCTGTTCATGGCCACGTCGGTGCCCGTGCCCATCGCCACGCCAACATCGGCCTTGGCCAGCGCCGGCGCATCGTTGATGCCATCGCCGGCCATCGCCACAATGCGGCCCTCGCCCTGCAAGCTCGTCACCAGCGCCAGCTTGTCGGCGGGCTTGACACCGCCATGCACTTCGTCGATGCCCAGTCGCGATGCGATGACCCGGGCCGTGGTGAGGCCGTCGCCGGTGGCCATGATCACGCGCAGTCCTGCGGCCTTCAGCGCCGCCAGCGCCTCTTCGGTGCTTTGCTTGACCGGGTCCGACACGGCCAGCAAGCCGGCCAGCTGACCGTCTACGGCCAGTGCCATGACGCTGGCGCCTTCGGCACGAAGGGCCTCGGCCTGCTCCTGAAGCGCGTCGATGGCCACCCCGATTTGTTTCATCAGCGCCGTGTTGCCCAGCGCCAGTGCTTTGCCGCCAACGGTGCCGCGCACGCCGATGCCCGTGCCCGACTCGAATCCTTCAGCCTTTTCGAGCTCAAGCTCGCGCTCGCGGGCGGCCGTCACGATGGCCTGCGCCAGCGGGTGTTCGCTGCCTTGGTCGAGGCTGGCCGCCAGCTGCAGCACCTCGTCATCGGTATATCCGGAGCCGGCCACTGCGCGGTCGAAGCGCGGCCGGCCCTCGGTCAGCGTGCCGGTCTTGTCGACGATCAACGTATCCACCTTGCGAAGGTTCTCGATCGCCGCGGCGTCTCGGAACAGCACACCCTGGGTGGCTGCCTTGCCGGTGGCGACCATGATCGACATCGGCGTGGCCAGCCCCAGGGCGCAGGGGCAAGCCACGATGAGCACCGCGACCGCATTGATCAGCCCATAGACCCAGCTTGATTCACCGGCCGACGAGGGCCCGAAGAATCCCCAGGCGAAGAAGGTCAGGAACGCAATGGCGACGACACTGACGACGAAGTAACCCGCCACCTGGTCGGCCAAGCGCTGCATCGGCGCGCGCGAGCGCTGGGCTTGCGCCACCATTTGCACGATGCCAGCCAGCACGGTCTGCGCACCGACCTTGTCGGCACGCATCACCAGCGCTCCGCTGGTGTTGAGCGTGGCGCCAATGAGCGTGTCGCCCGCCGCTTTGGTCACCGGCATGGGCTCGCCGGTGAGCATCGATTCGTCCACCGCGCTGCCGCCTTCAATGACCACCCCGTCCACGGGCACCTTCTCGCCGGGGCGTACACGCAGCTTGTCACCTTTATGGACCTCGGCCAGCGGCACGTCTTCCTCGGTGCCGTCATCGGCCAGACGGCGCGCGGTCTTCGGTGCCAGACCGAGCAGCGACTTGATGGCAGCGGAGGTCTGCGACCGGGCCTTGCCTTCGAGCATCTGCCCGAGCAGGGTCAGCGAGATGATCACGGCAGCGGCCTCGAAGTAGACCGCCACATGACCGCTTGCTATGAACGAGGCCGGGAACACCTGGGGCGCGACCGTGGCGACAACGCTATAAATGAAGGCCGAGCCGGTGCCAAGACTGATCAGCGTCCACATGTTGGGGCTGCGATGGACAATGGACTTTACGCCGCGCACGAAGAACGGCCAGCCGGCCCACAGCACCACCGGCGCGGTGAGCGCGAGCTCGATCCAGTTCTGGGTGCCCCTTTGAAACAGTGCAAGACCATGCCCGAACATGGCCAGCACGAAGACGACCACCGTGAGTGGCAGCGTCCAGTAGAAGCGCCGTTGGAAGTCCGCGAATTCCTTGTTCTCGTTCTCGTCTTCGCCCTCGCTCGCAGTTGGCAAGACCGGCTCCAGCGCCATGCCGCACTTCGGGCAGTCGCCCGGTTGGTCCTGCCGGATTTCCGGATGCATGGGGCAGGTGTAGACACCCCCGGGCTGGGGCTTGGCCGCGTGCGATTCGTCGGGCGGAGACTGCGCAGCGGACGTGCCGCTGGTGTGCGGGATGTCGTGGTGTAGTGCCTCTGTGGCCATGATCGGGCTCCTGCAGCGAACGAAACAGTAAGGTCGACTCTCGATCACTTGCGCCTCTGGATCACGATCCATGCAAGCAATCCGAACCTGACCGCCATTGCGCTTGAAATCCACATCGGCCCTGACGGTAGCCAAGGCCGATGCGGGGGTGTCATTCCCGGGCCGGACTTGCCACTACGATCAGCGCCGGATCGTCGGCATGATCAATCACGATCGCCCGCACCCAGCCTTGCCATGCGTCGGCGAACGCGCGCCGTGCGACAGCAGAGGCCTGAGGGGCCAATGCGTCGTGCAGCATTTCGCTCAGGGCCCCAGGCCGCGGCACGGCTTGCGGCCGGTGCGACAGCTCGACCGCCTGACCGCTGTCCAGGCGCGTAAATCGGATCTCCCCGCTCATCGGCACACCGAAGCGCAGCAGGTCATTGCGCCCGAAACGACCGGCGAGCCCCTTGAAGCCGCCCGCGTTGGCTGCGCCGGTGACGAGGCTCGCGACGCTGGCAATTACGCCGGCCACACCCTCGTCGAGGGCTTGGCGCATTTCGACGCGGATCTCGCCGCGCCGCGGCGTCTCGCCCGGATACAGCCGCGCCAACGCCGCGCGGGTCATCAGCCAGGCGCCGGCCACCGTAGGGCAGGAGTGTCCGGCGAGCTTGACGGCATCGACATAGTGGTACTCGATCAGCCCGCCCTCGACCGCGCCGAGCGCCTCGGCCAGCGGGTCGGCAACGACGATCGCCGGCACGGTGTCGAAGAAGGCAGGGGTCTGCATGGCCGGCATGGTCATGCTGCCGCCGGCACGCGCTGGCCCAGCCGCTGCCGCACCAACTGGCCGACCAGCACCGCCGCCGGATACATCACCTCTTCTTCGGTGCGCGCGTGTTCGGTCAACGGTTCGGCGAAGGCGACGATATCGCTGCGGCCCGTGCGCGAGGCAGCATCGCGCAAGGTCTTCAAGGCGGCCACGATGCCCTCGTGTTCGGCGAGCATCTGCGGCAACTCGGCCTCGAGTTGGTCGGTGAGCGTCAGCACCTCGGCCATCTCGGCGCTCCATTCGCCGCGTGCCAGCGCCGCAAGCAGTCCCAGCGGTGGCAGCGCAAACTCGTCTTCCTTGATGAAGTGCGGGTGCATCAACTGCGCCAGCGTCTTGGCCGCTTCGCCGACTTCGCCGCCGGCTTGTGTGGCCCGGCGCAGCCGCTCGTGCAGCGCCTCATGTTCGTTTTGCAGCGGCAGGGGTATCGTGAATTTCATGATTGGCTCCTCGGGGTTTCAGTAAACATTGCGGATTGGCTGGAAGTCGGATTGGTCGAAGTGGCTACCGTACTGGTCGACGGCCTGGGCCACATTCACCCGACCGAGCGCCGGGCACACTTTGCGTTCTTGACGGTCATGGTGTGGGTGGTCGCGCTGAGGTCGGCGAGTGGCGATGGTTGCGGTGATATCGCTCACGCACGGTCGCTTGACGTATTGGGCTCACCTTTGATTCGCAGCGAGAGCGCAACAAGCCCATCACCTGGATAGACCGCGCGTTGCGGCGGGGTGCCGGCGAGCTCAAAGCATGTCGTGCCCGCAAGTAACTCCTCGAGCGCCACGCGCATTTCGAGCCTTGCGAGCGGTGCGCCCATACAAAGATGAATACCTTGGCCCCAGACCAGGCTAGCCTCAGTGTCCCGCTCGATGTTGACCCGATTCGGCTCCTCGAACATGCGCGGATCGCGGTTGGCGGCAATCCACATCAGCGTCACGATTTCGCCTTTCGGGATGGTCCGACCCTGAATCTCGAGCTCGCGGGTCGTGGTGCGGCGGTTGGCAACCAGCGGATCATCCGCCCGCAGAATCTCTTCGATTGCTGCGGGAATGAGCAGCGGTTCGTGCCGCAGCCGATCTTGCAGTTCCGGATTCTGGGCAAGGTGCAGGACCAGGATACCCAGCCCGGCTGCCACCGTGCCATGCCCGGCCGCCCAATTGCGCAGGATGCTGATGATCTCCTCGTCGCTGAACGTCTTGCGGTCGACCTCGGTGCGTAGCAGCGCGTATGTGGCGTCGCTCGCCTGTCCCGGCGAGGCGCGGTGACTGTCCAGGTTGGCCCTCACGTGCTCCCCGAACAGTTCCGCGAGCGCCTTGCCGGCCACGGGATCCTGGTTGAATGCCGCGTCCTGATTGCCATGTATCCAACCCGCGAGGCATTTCCACTGCTGATCGGGCCAACCGAGGAAGGCGCACAGTGATTTCAAGGTGAAAGGCGTGGCGAACGCTTCAATGAAATCCGTCTCGCCAACGGCCAGCAGGGGTCGAAGCAGATTCGCGCAGATCTCCCGCACCGCTGGCTCCAGTCTCACCATGTGCTCTTGATCAAAGAATTGTGCAAGCACCTCGTAGTAGGGGCCGTGAATCGGTGGATCCATGCTGTTCGGGATGACCGGAAACCGTGCCACATTGCTGAATGCCTGCGGATCGGCCAGCGCGGCAGTCACATCCGCATATTGAAACAGTGACCAGCCCAGGAACGCGCTGTGTGCCACGGGGCATCGTTCGCGCATCTCATCGTAGGCTCGACGTTGATCCAACAATACCGAAGGACTGCGCGGATCCCAATCGTCAGACTGTTCTTGACTCATCGTTCTTTTCTCCAGGTGACGTGGCGTCCGTCGGTTTGAATACCGGCTCAGGGTTCAGGGTCGCGATCCAGCAGGCATTGTGGTAAGGGGCGCAGAACCGCCGGTGGCCTGACTGCGCGCGCTGCAGCTGGGCGTTGTCGCGGGACCTTGCGCGCCGCGTGGCGGCCCGGCATCTCGGATGGGCGTGATCGGTGCGGGTTGGTACTGACCCGAAGCGCAGCGGCGCAGCAGAGACATGTTTTCGAGCTTAAGACCGCGCCTACCCTGGGTGCGGACCATGCCGTCGCGGGCAAAGGTCGACAGCACCCGTGACAGCGTCTCCGGGGTCAGGTTGAGCTGGGCTGCGATGTTCTGTTTGCTGGTCTCAAGTTGAATTTCGCAGCACTCGACGCTGTCATGTACGAGTTGGCTCAAGTAGTGGGCAACGCGCTGGGCGCTGGTACCCTGCAGACACAGCTGCAGATTCTCGAGCAGTGCATAGGTCGTGGACGACACGCGCAGGGTCATCGCATTGGCAAACGACGGCGACTCGGCGATTGCCGCACGCAGCGCACCACCGCGAATCAGCAGCAGCGTGCTGGCGCGGAGGGTTTGAGCGGTATACAACTGGGGGCGGCGGAGCAGCGCGGCCTCTTCGCCGAACATCGTGCCCGCGCTGGCGATCTGCATGATCTTCTCGGCGCCGGTCGCGGACAACAGCGAACATTTGACCTCGCCGTCCAGCACCACCCAGACGTGTTCGGCAAGCGCATGGCCACGGGTGACGACTTCACCGCGGCTGAAGCGAAGGATGGGGCCGTCGTCGATCAGTGCATGGAGTTGGTCGTGGTTCAGAACGTCGAACGGGGCTGTCCGGATCAAGCTCGCGAAAATCGGGGGAACGGATTCTGCACCCGTCTCGGAGACGTCCGACGTTGGATCCCCTTTCCAAACGGCTGATGCTGCGCATTTCATGCTGCGCTCCTATTCGGCGCCGGCGAAGCCGACCGGGTGGGGCTCGAAAGCCGCCGGATGCGAGCAATCCCGGTGACCAGAAGTGACACCCTGATCGCCTTGGGCCCGAGCGTCCGTTCGATGCCACACATAAGCCTGCCCCTGCGCGCGCTCTGCGGCCACCGCAATGTGCTGAATGACGGACCAAGGGTGCCGGGCCCTACTTCCTCCCGGCCCGGGTAAGGTTGGGTGCGTGCTCCAGCAATCGCTGTTGCTCTCGCGAATTGCTCGAGTGGCTGAACAGTCATTCGCACAGCAGGCTCGATGCAGCAGCATGGTCATCAGCAGCGAAGCGTCCTCCATCGCGCTGATCGCGAAAAACCGAGATCTGCGGTCATGACGATGCGCGCACCAACTCGAGCCGAATACCTTCGATGGCATGCGAAGGGCTCAGGCCCTTAGGGCACACCTCCG
>JAEUNS010000097.1 GCA_016790005.1 Zoogloeaceae bacterium | reverse complement strand
GTTCAGCCCCGCCCAGGGGTCTGGCGCGCCGTTGAACAGCGGGATGAAACGGGCTGCGGCGGCCTCGCCCTGCAGCAACACCTTGCGAACCGTCAGTTCGTTGCTGTCGGGATGCTCGGCCGGCACCCAGCGGTCGTCTGCCAGGGTGATGCTGACCCGCTCCCAGGCCAGCGGGGTTGCGGCGAGGCGTGCGAACAGCCCGCGCGGCGTGCGCCCGCCCGACAGCACCATGCTGGCGGTGCCGCGCGCCTCGATACCACTGCTCAGGTTGGCGACGACGGCCCCGGCCAGGGCGGCTTCGAGCGTGTCGGTGTCGGGGTAGCGGTTCAGCACGAGTGCCATCAAAGCTCCTCCTGCCAGTGGAAGCCTTCGCGGCCCAGTAGTGCGGTCGAGGCGGCCGGGCCCCAGGTGCCGGCGGTATAAGGCTTGGGTGCATCGCCGGATTCGTTCCAGCTCGACATGATCGGCTCGACCCATTTCCAGGCAGCCTCCTGTTCGTCACGCCGCACGAACAGGGTCAGATTGCCGCGCATCACGTCCATCAGCAGGCGCTCGTAGGCTTCGAGGCGGCGCGGATGCGTGCCCTCGGCAAAGTCGAGATCGAGCGAAACGGGGTTCAGCACCATCTCGTCACCCGGGCGCTTGGCCTGCAGATGCAGTTTCACGCTTTCGTCCGGCTGCATGGTAATGACCAGGCGATTGTTGTTGAGCCCCTTGGTGCGCTTGCCGAAGATCGAATGCGGCACGGCGCGGAAGTTGATCACGATTTCGGCGACGCGCTCTTGCATGCGCTTGCCGGTGCGCAGGAAGAAGGGCACATCGGCCCAGCGCCAGGTGTCGATGTTGGCCTGCAACGCGACGAAGGTTTCGGTGCGGCTCGCCGGGGCGACGCCGGGTTCGTCGAGATAGCCGGCCACCGGCTGCCCGCTGCTGGCGCCGGCCCGGTACTGGCCGCGCACGGTGCGAAGCGGCACTTCGTCGGTCGGGATCGGGCGCAGGGCACGCAGGATCTTGAGCTTCTCGTCACGCACCGCGTCCGCGTCGATCGAGGCCGGTGGCTCCATCGCGACGATGCACAGCAGTTGCAGCAGATGGTTCTGCACCATATCGCGCAGCGAGCCGGTCTTGTCATAGAACTCGGCGCGCTGCTCGACGCCGATCTGCTCGGCGACCGTGATCTGTACATCGCTGATCCACTCGCGCCGCCACAGGGGTTCGAACAAGGCGTTGCCAAAGCGCAGCGCGAGAAGGTTCTGCACCGACTCCTTGCCCAGGTAGTGGTCGATGCGATAGATCTGCTCTTCGGCGAAGTAGCGACCGACTTCGTCATTGATCTCGCGTGATGAAGCGAGGTCGTGTCCTAGCGGCTTCTCGAGTACGACCCGGCTCGCAGGTGTGATCAGGCCGGTTTCGTGTAGATGGCGGCAGATTGAAGTGAACAGCGCCGGCGCGGTTGAAAGGTAATAGACCTGGCTGCGGCGCGCGACCTCACCCAGGCATTCGGCCAGCGCGGCGAAGCTGGCCGGGTCGCGGGCGTCGATCGGGCGGTACTGGATGCGTGCCGCAAACGCTTGCCAGCGTGCTTCGTTGAAGTCGGTCTCGAGAAACCTGCGGCATTGTTCTTGTGCAATCTCGCGGTAACGGTCGGTGTTGATGTCTTCGCGCGCGATTCCGATGATCGAGACGTCCGGGCCGAGCATCGCGTCGCAGTGAAGATGGTAGAGCGCCGGCAGAAGCTTGCGCATGACCAGGTCGCCGGTTCCGCCGAATAGCACGACATCTTGTCCGAGTTGTAATGGCATCTTGCTCTCGCTGTGAAAGTGGCGTGTTTGCGCCGTTGAATGAGACTATAAGTAGTAAGACTACAGAAAGCAAGTGCCAGAATGAAATTTTGCATCGAGCACCTGGTGGAGGTGCCTTTGTCTAAAAGTGCTTCGGATCATTCAGAAAGAGCCATTAATTAAGGTTGTTGCGGTATATGGTGTGGTGGTGGCAAAAAAAGTTGAAGAAAGCTTTTGATTTTTTAATGTAGTTAAATTACACTACGAACACACTTTGAATTGTGAGAACAGCAATGGCTATCCATCCGATCCTGGAGTCTGTAACCGAGCGCATCCGTGTGCGCAGTGCTGAAAGTCGCGAGCGCTATCTAAGGCGCGTCGATGAGGCTTCGCGAGCGGGCCCGTTGCGCGGTTCGCTCTCATGTACCAATCTGGCGCATGGTTTCGCGGCGGCGCCAGCGGGCGACAAGATCATGTTGCGCGAACAGCGTCGGCCCAATATCGCCATCGTGTCGTCTTATAACGACATGCTCTCGGCGCACCAGCCGATGCTGGAGTTTCCTGCCTGGATCAAGGAGGCCGCCCGCGAGGCCGGCGCCACCGCCCAGTTTGCCGGTGGCGTGCCGGCGATGTGCGATGGCGTCACCCAGGGTCAGCCGGGCATGGAGTTGTCGCTGTTCTCGCGTGACGTGATAGCAATGTCCACCGCGGTGGCGCTGTCGCACAACATGTTCGATGCGGCATTGTGCCTGGGGGTGTGTGACAAGATCGTGCCGGGCCTGCTGATCGGGGCGCTGGCGTTCGGCCATCTGCCGACCCTGTTCGTGCCGGCCGGGCCGATGGGCTCGGGTCTGTCGAACAAGGAGAAGGCGGCAATCCGCCAGCGTTACGCTGCCGGCGAGATTGGCAAGGCCGAGCTGCTCGAGGCCGAGGCGCGCGCCTATCACTCGGCCGGTACCTGCACCTTCTACGGCACGGCCAACAGCAACCAGATGCTGATGGAGGTCATGGGCCTGCATCTGCCGGGCGCGGCCTTCGTGCCGCCGGGTACGCCGCTGCGCGAGGCGCTCACCCGCGAGGCGGCCCGGGTCGCGGCAGCCATCAGCCGCGAGGGCAGTCGCTTCACCCCGGTCGGGCGGATGATCGACGAGTGCAGCATCGTCAATGCGATCGTGGCGCTGCTCGCGACCGGCGGCTCGACCAACCACACCCTGCACCTGGTGGCGATTGCGCGGGCTGCGGGCATCGTCATCGACTGGAACGACTTCGACGCGCTGTCGGGCTGCGTGCCGCTGCTGGCGCGGGTTTATCCGAACGGCAGTGCCGATGTGAACGCCTTTCATGCTGCAGGCGGCACCGGCTATCTGATCGGTCAGCTACTCGATGGCGGTCTCGCGCATGAGGATGTCGACACCGTGGTCGGGCGCGGGCTCTCGCGCTATCGCACCCAGCCGGCGCTCGAAGCGGGACGGCTGCACTGGTTGCCGAGCCCGGCTGAAAGCGGCGACACCAGCGTGCTTGCACCGCTGGCGCAGGCTTTTTCCAGCGATGGCGGGCTCAAGGTGCTGGCCGGCAACCTCGGCCGCGCCGTCACCAAGGTGTCCGCGGTCAGCCCCGAGTTGCGCGTCGTCGAGGCCCCGGCCAAGGTGTTCGCGTCGCAGGAGGCCTTGATCGACGCCTACAAGCGTGGCGAGCTCGTCGGCGACTTCATTGCGGTCGTACGCTTCCAGGGGCCCAAGGCCAACGGCATGCCCGAACTGCACGGGCTCACCCCGACCCTTGCCAACCTGCTC
>JAEUNS010000094.1 GCA_016790005.1 Zoogloeaceae bacterium | reverse complement strand
GACCTGATGCGCAATGCGCCGATCGACGCCGACGAGCGGGTGCCGGCGCTGGTTGGCGGGCAACGGATCAGCGCCCGCCTGCCATGGTATCGGGGCGCCCGCGGCGCAGGGATGGAGCGCGAGAGCGAGGTCCTGTGCGCTCTGGTAGAGGCCGAACTGTCGAGCCGCGACTTCAGCCTCGCGGTCGATTGCCATTCCGGCTTCGGCGTGAACGATCGCATCTGGTTTCCCTATGCGCACACCCGCAAGCCCTTCGCGCATCTGGCCGAGGTCCACGCATTGAACGAGGTCTTCAAGCGCACCCACAGCAATCACACCTACGTCTTTGAGCCACAGAGCCGCCAGTATCTGGCGCATGGCGACCTGTGGGATTACCTGCACCTGCGCGCCTGCCAGCAGACCGGGCGGATCATGCTGCCGTTGACGCTGGAGATGGGCTCGTGGCTGTGGGTCAAGAAAAACCCGCGTCAGTTGTTTTCCCGCCGCGGCATCTTCAACCCCCAGATCGAGCACCGCCTGCAGCGCGTGCTGCGGCGTCACCTGTCGCTGCTCGACTTTCTTTCGCGCGCGGCCTGCAGCTACCGTAACTGGCTCCCGCAGGGCGAGGGGAGGGTCAGGCACCAGCATGAGGCGCTTGCCCAGTGGTATCCCGATCTGGCCGGAAGAAAATGACGACGACCTGGATACTGCTGCGCGGACTCACCCGCGCCTGTCATCACTGGGGCGGGTTTGCGGGCATGCTCGAGCACACTCTCGGCGAAGCCCGCGTGGTCGCGCTCGAGCTGCCGGGTAACGGCAGCCTGCACCGGATGCGCAGCCCGGCCAGCATTCCCGCCATGGCGGCGTATTGCCGCACCGCGCTCGCCCAGCGGGAAATCGCACCGCCGTATCGCATCCTCGCGATGTCGCTCGGGGCCATGGTCGCGGTGGCCTGGGCAGATGCGCATCCGGCCGAGGTCACGCACTGTGTGCTGGTCAACACCAGCCTGCGGCCCTTCAGTCCGTTCTATCGGCGACTTCGGCCGGCGAACTATGCGGCGCTGCTGCGCGTGGCGCTGGGGGCGCGTGCTCAGGCGACAGAGCGGAGAATCCTGCGCATGACGAGTGCCGTCCACGCGGACGATGCCGAGCTGGCGCAGGATTGGGCCGAGTTCCGCGCATTGCATCCGGTCTCGGCTGGCAACGCGTTACGTCAGGTCTTCGCGGCAGCATGCTACCGCGCGCCGCGCGCACAGCCGCCGGCCGATACACTGTTCCTGGCCGGGGCGGGCGACCGGCTTGTTGATCCCGATTGTTCGCGAGCCATAACACTGGCCTGGCGCCGGGAATTGCGCGTCCATCCCACGGCTGGCCATGACCTGCCGCTTGACGACGGACCATGGGTCGCATCCCAGGTGGCCGATTGGCTTGCAGGGCGGCGCAGTGGCGATTTTTAGCGTCCCTTGGCGATACGCACCGGGCGAGGCTTTGCCAAGGGTGAGGCCATGGATCTGTTCGGACGATTGCGCGGCGATGGCCCGGCGCCGGCGATCGCGAGCAGGCACTCTCCGCGGCCTTGCGGGAATGCTTTCCCGATCAGCGACGGCTAGGCCTGGTTCGGCGGCACAATGCCGAAACGCTTCATCTGGCGGTAGACCGTTGCGCGGGCGATACCCAGCTCGGCCGCTGCAGCGGTGACGTTCCAGCGATGGCGGCGCAGCGCAGCATGGAGATCGCCGGCTTCGCCCGAGCTTGCATCGGGTGTTGAGGCGGGCACGGCAGCGCCACTGGCGGATGCAGACATCAATTCGCCCGGCAAGTCTTCCGGTTCGATCGATCGGTCATCGCATACCGCGAGCGCAAAGCGCAGCACGTTGCGCAGCTGGCGGACATTGCCCGGCCAGGCATGACCGAGCAGGATCGTGCGCGCGGCAGGCGAGAGGGTCGCGTGCGTGCCGAGTTCGGCTCCCTCGGCTGCAAGCAGCACGTCGATGAGGTAGTCGAGGTCGCGCCGCTCGCGCAGCGGCGGCAGGTACAGGATTGCACCGCACAGGCGGTAATAGAGATCCTCGCGGAATGTTCCCTCGGCGATCAGCTTGCGCAGGTCGCGGTGCGAGGCGGCGACCACGGTGAGATCGACCGGTACCGGCTTCTCGGCCCCCAGCGGCAGCACCTCGCGTTCGGCCAGCACCCGCAGCAGACGGGTTTGCAGGTGCAGCGGCATGTCGCCGATTTCGTCGAGCAGGATGGTGCCACCGTCGGCCTGCTGGATCAGGCCGCGCATGCCCTTGCTGCGCCCCCCGGTGAAGGCGCCGGCGGTGTAGCCGAAGAGTTCGCTCTCGATCAGCGATTCGGGTATCGCCGCGCAATTGACCGCGACAAAGGGTTTGGCCGCGCGCTTGCTCGACTCGTGCAGCGCCTTGGCGAGCACTTCCTTGCCGGTACCGGTCTCGCCATGCACCAGAATATTGACCGGGCGGTTGACCAGGCGTGCGGCCTGCACGATCAGGCGCTGCATCTGGGGGTCGTCACCCGCGAGGCGCTCCAGCGCGGGTGCGCTGCTTGCGGCCACGACCATGCCCGGGGTCGGGCTGCGTGACGCGACCCGCGGCTGCAGCACGGTGCCGTAATAGACCTCGCCGCTGTCGGTGGATAGTGCGGTGCGGTCGGCGGAGAAGCCGGCCCGCGCGATGCGCCAGATCGCGTCCATGCCTTCGCGGAACACGTCGCCCAGGGGGCGGCCGATCAGGGTTTCGCCACCGGTGCGGCGCAGTGGCCGCAGTGCCCGGCGTGCGCCGCTGTTGGTGCCGACGATGAGGCCGTCGGCATCGAAGGCCAGCATGATTTCGCCCGATACATCCACCATCGACCAGGCCGAGCCCAGGCGCAGCACCCAGCGATCACGAAAATAGCGCAGAAAGTTGGCGTCTTCGACCATCTGCGCAAACATCGTCGTCATCTGCAAGGCCAGGTGCTGGCTGTCGCGCGGCGATGGCGAGGTGAGCGCGGACACGTCGAGCACCCCGAGAAAACCGCCAGTGGGGTCGAAAAGCGGCGCCGCGTTGCAGGTCAGACCGATGTGGGTGGCATCGAAGTGGTCGGTGTGATGAACGGTGATCGGCGCCTTTTCGACGATGCAGGTGCCGACCGCGCAGGTGCCGGCGCGCGCTTCGCTCCAGTCGGCGCCGAGGTAGAGGCCGGATTGCTTCAGCTCGTGGGTCCAGGCGTCGTTGCCGATGAAATCGACCGCGATGCCGTGGGCATCAGTCAGGAGCAGCACGTAGCCGATGCCGGCCATGCGCTTGTAGAGTTGTTCCATGCCGGTACGGGCCACACCGAGGAATTCCTCGATCTGGTCCTGATGCTCGCGCAGGCGCGCCCGCTCGACGATGTGGGCACGCGTCGGGCGGCACGGGTCGAGGCCGTGGTCGTGCACGCAGCGTACCCATGAACTGCGAATGGGGTCGGTGGCGGGCGCGCCCGTCTGCGCTACCGCAAGCACATGGTCGATGTGCTCGCGTTGGGATTGGGCCAGCATCCTGTCTCCTCCTGCGGGTAGCCATACTATGGTGCCCGGTTGCGGACCCTGTCCGGGTCTCTTGGGTTAGGTTCAACTGAGTGTGCAACTGTGGGTACAAGTTACTCCTCCACAGGTTGCGGCTCAAGCGCGTAGCCACAAGCCCCGTCTTCAGAGCTCGCGCCGCTGCATTGCATTGGCGATGTGCTCTGCCTGACGCACCGCCAGTGCGACGATGGTCAGGGTGGGGTTGGCGGCCGAGCTCGACGTGAACTGGCTGCCGTCGGAGATGAACAGGTTGTCGACATCGTGGGTGCGGCCCCACTTGTTCACCACCCCATCGCGGGCGTTGGCACTCATGCGGTTGGTGCCCATGTTGTGACTGGCCGGGTAGGGCGGCATGTCGATCACTCGCGTCGCGCCAACCGCTTCCGATACCTTGCGCCACTGTGCGAGACCATGCCGACGCATTGCTGCGTCGTTGCTATGGTCGGTCTTGGTGACGATCGGGATCGGCAGGCCGTATTGGTCTTTCTCGGTCGGGTGCAGGCTGATGCCGTTTTCTTCCTGTGGCATGTCTTCTCCGCACACCCATACGCAGCTCATGTGATCGTACTGCTCCAGCGCCGAAGTCACCTCGCGCCCCCAGCCGCCCGGCTTCATGAAGGCGGCGGTGAAGGGCAGATGCAGTGCCAGGCCCTCGAGGTGATAGCCGCCCAGAAAACCGCGGTCGGGGTTGAGCGCGGCCTCGTCCGAGATCACCGCGGCGATGTCGAAGCCGCGGTACATGTACACCGGCCCCTTGTGGATCGCGATCGCGGCCGCAGTGGTGTGGTTCATGTAGTTGCGCCCGACCTGGCCGGACGAGTTCGCGAGGCCGTTCGGAAACAGGCTCGATGCGGAGTTCAGCAAGAGCCGCGGCGATTCGATCGAGTTGCCCGCCACGCACACCACGCGCGCCTTCTGCAGGTGCTGGCGACCGTCCTTGTCGGCATAGAGCACGCCGCTCGCCTTGCCCGACTTGTCATGCTCGATCTTCAGCACCATGCTCTGCGGGCGCAATTCGGCCCGGCCGGTTTCGATGGCGCGCGGAATCTCGGAATACAGCGTCGACCACTTGGCGCCGATCTTGCACCCCTGCATGCAGAAGCCGATCTGGCGACAGGCCGGGCGACCGTCGTTGGGCCGGGTATTGGAGGCGACCGGACGGCTGATGTCGGTGTAGCCGACCTTCTTCGCACCCGCGGCGATCACCTTGTAGTGGTTGTTGGGTGGCATCTCCGGCAGTCCGCTGGCCTTGGTGCCGGCCACCCCCATCTTGCGCTCCGCGATGTCGTAGTACGGTGCGAGCTCGTCATAGCTGATCGGCCAGTCGATCACGTTGGCGCCCTTGACCTCGCCATAGGTGGAACGGGTTCTGAAATCGTGCGGCAGAAAGCGCAGTGCCAGCCCCGAAAAATGCATGGTCGAGCCACCCACGCCCTTGACGATCCAGGCTGGCAGGTTGGGATAGGTCTCGGTGTGATGCCAGCCGCCGGCCGAGATCCGTTTGTCCAGCCACGAGATCTTCTTGAACATCGCCCACTCGTCGTTCTCGAAATCGGCCTGGGTGTAATGCTTGCCCGCTTCGAGGATGACGACGTTCACACCGCGTCGGGTCAGCTCGTCCGCGAGCGTGCCGCCGCCCGCGCCCGAGCCGACGATCACCACCACGCTGTCATCGTCCAGCGAAAATCTTGCACTCATGGTTTGTCTCCTTTGATTTGTTGTTTGCTCGTGAAGGGTGGGATCAGGCGT
>JAEUNS010000080.1 GCA_016790005.1 Zoogloeaceae bacterium | reverse complement strand
ATCAGTCGCCAGGTCCAAGCGCTCGAGACATCGCTCGGCGTGGCATTGTTCGTGCGCGGCGTGCGCAGCCTCAACCTGACCGCCGAAGGCACCCGCCTGGCTGCAGCGGCCGAGAGTTGGCTCAGCGAGTACGCCCGGCTGGCCGAATCGATGCGACAACCGGGCGAGCGCCCGGTACTGGTCACCGCCTCGATCGGCATTTCTGCACTTTGGCTGGTGCCGCGACTGGGAGAGTTTCAGCAACGCAATCCCAACACCGAGGTACACATTGTGGCCAGCAACCGGGTGGCCGACCTTGCCCGCGAGAACATCGACCTCGCACTGCGCTACTGCGCCGACCGGGATGTCGCCCCCGAATCGGTGAAGCTGTTTGGCGAAGTCCTGTTCCCGGTCGCACATCCGTCGATTGCCAGGAACCTGAAGATCGATGCCACCACCCTGCCCACGCTGAACCTGCTCGACTATCCAGAGCCCGACTACCCCTGGATGGGCTGGGACCACTGGCTTGGAATGATCGGCCTCGCGGGCGTTCGTCCACGTGCGCGCATCGGCTTCAACCATTACGATCAGTTGATTCATACTGCCATAACCGGCCAGGGCGTGGCGCTGGGCCGCGCCGTGCTGGTCGATCCGATGATCGCCGACGGCCGCTTGGCGCGGGTCGGGAGCCGCGAATTTGCGGTCGAGGGGCGAGGTTTCTGGATGATTCCGGCGCCGCGACAAATGCGCCCCGAGGTCCGTCGTTTCGCCGAATGGGTCAGGGACTCAGCCGGACTCACAGCGGCCGGGTTGCCGGTCGGGTAAGCCGCGTGCCACAATTGCGGTCTTTCCGCCACCCGCCAAGACCATGTCCGATCAGACCAACGCTGCTCCCCTCGACGAAAACCACCTCATCGCCGAGCGACGCGAAAAACTCGCACAATGGCGTGCCACGGGTCGCGCCTACCCGAACGACTTCTCGCGCGAAAACACCGCCGGGAAGCTCGACGAGTTGTATGGTGCAAAAGACGCCGAAACACTCGAGGCCACCCCGATCCAGGTGCGCGTTGCCGGTCGGATCATGCTCAAGCGGGTCATGGGCAAGGCGAGTTTCGTAACGATCCAGGATCTGTCCGGCCGCATTCAGCTCTATGTACAGCGCGACGCGATCGGCGAAGAGCCCTACGCCGACTTCAAGCGCTGGGACAGCGGCGACATCGTCGGCTGCGTCGGTACTCTGTTCAAGACCAAGACGGGTGAGCTCACGATCAAGGCCGAAGAGATCCGCCTGCTCACCAAGAGCCTGCGCCCGCTACCCGACAAGTTCCACGGCCTGACCGACGTCGAGCAAAAGTATCGTAACCGCCCGGTCGATCTGATCATGAACGACCAGACCCGGTTCACCTTCGTCGCCCGCAGCCGAATGGTGCAGTCGATCCGCAACTACATGATGGACCACGGCTTTCTCGAAGTCGAAACCCCGATGATGCACCCGATCCCGGGTGGCGCCGCGGCCAAGCCGTTTACCACCCACCACAACGCGCTCGACATGGAGCTGTTCCTGCGCATCGCGCCCGAGCTCTACCTCAAGCGCCTGGTCGTAGGCGGGCTCGAGAAAGTCTTCGAGGTCAATCGCAACTTCCGCAACGAGGGCCTGAGCCCGCGCCACAACCCCGAATTCACGATGATGGAGTTCTACGAAGCGTACGCGAACTACCGCACGCTGATGGACTTCACGGAAGGCCTGATCCGTCATTCGGCGCGCGAAGCGCTCGGCACCGAAGTTTTCGTTTACCAGGGCCGCGAGCTCGACCTGTCGCGCCCGTTCCATCGCCTGACCATCGTCCAGGCGATTCGCAAGTACCACCCGGGGTTCAGCGAAGCACAACTGGCCGATGCCGACTTCCTGCGCGAAAAGATCGTCGCCTTCGGCGAGAAGGTCAAACCCGGCGGCCTTGGCAGCCTGCAACTGCAGTTGTTCGAAGCCTGTACCGAGGCCGAGCTGTGGGAGCCGACCTACATCATCGACTATCCGGTCGAGGTCAGCCCGCTCGCACGCGCATCGGACGGCGACCCCGAGATCACCGAGCGCTTCGAGCTCTTCATCGTCGGGCGTGAGATCGCCAACGGCTTCTCAGAACTCAACGACCCCGAAGACCAGGCGGCCCGCTTCCGCGCCCAGGTCGAGGCCAAGGACTCCGGTGACGAAGAGGCCATGTACTACGACGCCGACTACATCCGCGCGCTCGAATACGGCCTGCCCCCGACCGGCGGCTGTGGGATCGGCATCGACCGCCTGGTGATGCTGCTCACCGACAGCCCAAGCATTCGCGACGTGATCTTGTTTCCGCAGATGCGGCCAGAGTAGGCGCGAGCTCACCGGTGCCTTCAGGCAGGGGGCAGAAGCGAGGCTTGTGGTCGGGGCGAGGTCGTCAGCGTTTGCGAGCGCTGGCCCTGCTCGAGATGCTGGAGCCGCTCGAACTCGACCTAAGGCATTTGCGCAACCTCGCCGGCTGAGCTTTCATGAATCCCATCACCCACTCCAGCCTTGCCTTTGCGGCCGATGGCACGCCCTTCAGCGAGGTCTATGGCGATGTCTATCACTCCGCCGATGGCGGACTCGCGCAGGCGCAGCAGGTTTTTCTGGCGGGCAATGACCTGCCCGCGCGCTGGCAGGGTCGCGAGCAGTTTGTGATTGTCGAGACCGGCTTCGGCCTGGGGCTCAACTTTTTGGCGAGTTGGGCCGCGTGGCGGGCCGACCCGGATCGCTCGCAGCGGCTCCATTTCGTATCCTGCGAGCTGCATCCGTTCGAGTGTGACGATCTCGCCCGACTTCATGCACGCTGGCCCGAGCTCGCGGAACTTGCAGGCATGCTGCGTGCAGCCTGGCCGACCCTCGCGCCCGGAGTCCATCGCCTGCATTTCGACGAAGACCGCGTATGCCTGACGCTGTACTTCGGCGATGCGCGTGAAGGCCTCACCCAACTCGAGGCCCAAGCCGACGCCTTCCTGCTCGACGGCTTTTCGCCCGCTCGCAATCCCGACATGTGGTCGGCACGCATCTTTCATCTTTTGGCACGCCGGGCCGCCCCCGGGGCCACGCTCGCCACCTGGTCGGTTGCCGGCGACGTGCGCGAAGGTCTGCGCCGCGCCGGCTTCACGGTCGAGAAGGCGCCTGGCTTCGGCGCCAAGCGGCAGATGCTGATCGGACGATTCACCGGACCGGGCTCTACCGATCTGGCAAATACACCCACAGCCCCGGGCTCACCGCGACGCGCACGCATCATTCCCCGCGCCGGCGCTCCCGCCCACGCCCGCCATGCCATCGTGATCGGTGCGGGGCTGGCCGGCAGCGCATGCGCCGAACGGCTCGCGGCACGCGGCTGGCAGGTCGAGATCATCGACGCGGCAAACGGCCCAGGCCAGGGGGCATCGGGCAATCACGCCGGCGTACTCCGTCCGCTGCCCAGCCTAGACGACAACCGCATGAGCCGCCTCACCCGGGCCGGCACCCTCTACGGCTGGCGCCATATCGAGCGGCTGCGCGCCCGTGGTATTGCAGTGCGGGCAGAGGCCTGCGGCGTGCTGCATCTGGCGCGCGACCCCGCCCAGCAAGACAAGATGCGGGCGGTGGTCGAACGCCTCCGGCTACCCGAAAGCATCGTGCGCTTCGTAAGCGCCGGCGAGGCTGGCGAGCGCTGCGGCTGGCCGGTGCCGCTGGGCGGGTGGTGGTTTGCTGGTAGCGGCTGGGTGCAAGCACCCAGCCTGTGCGCCGCCAACCTGTCCGTCCACCCCGAGCGTATTCAAACCCGCTTCGGCTGCGACATTGCACGCATCGAGCGCAGCGACGTCGGCTGGAGTTTGTTCGACCAGACGGGGGGACTGATTGCGCGGGCGCCGGTCGTCGTGCTCGCCGCCGGCACAGGGCTTATCGACTTTCCCCAGGCCGCTGCCTTGCCGGTGGTAAGCGCGCGTGGCCAGGTGAGCCTGCTCGATGCACCCGAGGATAGCGCGCCACGCGTCGTGGTATGCCGCATGGGCTATGTCAGCCCGGCAATCGACGGCTGGCGTTGCGCAGGTGCAAGCTTCGACGTGGACGACCACGACACCAAGCTGCGCGACCGCGATCACCTGGACAACCTCGCCAAACTGGAAGCGATGCTGCCGGGCTATACCACTGCAATCGATGCGACCCGGCTCGGCGGGCGGGTCGGCTTCAGGCCCGCCTCACCCGACCGCCTGCCGATGATCGGCGCCCTGCCCCAGCCCGACCAGGTGTCATCTGCAACATCATTGGCTGCGATTACCCGTCAGCCGGGTTTGTATGCAATGTCATGCTTTGGCGCACGCGGCCTGGTCTGGTCGGCGCTAGCCGGCGAATTGCTCGCGGCGCAGATTGCCAGCGAGCCATTACCCATCGAGCGCGACCTCTGTGACGCCCTCGACCCAGCCCGTTACCTGCTGCGCCCGGCGCCCCGCACCACTCGCGACGATTGAAAGACGCGAATGCCTGTTCACCAACAGGCGCTTGCCCATACGGACTCTTGAGTCATTGCCGGCCAGGCAACTACAGATACCGCCCAAGCCGCGCCAGCACGCGCTCGCGTCCGAGCACCTCTAGCACCGCGTCGATGGACGGGGTCTGAGTCACGCCCAGGGTTGCCACCCTTAGCGGAATTGCCACTTGCGGCATCTTCAGGCCCTGGGCCTTCATGGTTTGCTTGATTGCGTCGCTGAGTGCGGCCTTCTCCCAGACCACGGTGTCAAGGCGTTGCTTCAAGTCGGCCAGTGCAAGGCGCGCCGACTCGGTGAGGTGTTGTTCGAGCAATTCTGGCGTGGCGTGGACTTCCACACAGTAGAGCTCGACCGCATCGGCGAGCTCGTTGAGGTTGCTCACACGCTCGCGATAGAGCTCGACCACGCGCTCGACCTCCGGCCCCGTTTCGGGGTCGACGCCGCGGCGTGCCAAGCGGCTTGTCACCTCGGCCGCCAAGCGGCTCACATCCGCCTGCTTGATGTAGTGCGCGTTCAGCCAGTTGAGCTTCTCGGTGTTGAACTGCGCGGCCGACGGGGTGATGTGATCGAGATCGAACCACTCGACGAACTGCTCGCGCGAGAAGACCTCGTCGTCGCCATGGCTCCAACCCAGGCGCCCGAGATAATTCACCACAGCCTCGGGCAGGTAGCCGTCTTCAGGGTATTGCATCACGCTCACCGCGCCGTGGCGCTTCGACAGCTTGGCGCCATCGTCGCCCAGGATCATCGAAAGATGCGCATATTGCGGTACCTCACCACCCAGCGCCCGCAGGATGTTGATCTGACGAGGGGTGTTGTTCACATGGTCATCGCCTCGGATCACATGAGTGATACCCATGTCCCAGTCGTCGACCACGACGCAGAAGTTATAGGTTGGCGTGCCATCCGGTCGCGCAATGATGAGGTCATCCAGCTCGGCGTTGGCAAACTCGATCCGGCCCTTGACCAGGTCGTCCCATGCCACCACGCTCTCGGGCGGGTTGCGAAAGCGCACCACAGGCTTGACATCTTCCGGCACCGGCGGCAGAACCTTGCCCGGCTCGGGGCGCCATCGGCCGTCATAACGCGGCTTTTCACCCCGGGCCCGCTGCGCCTCGCGCAACTGGTTGAGCTCTTCCGGCGCCATATAGCAGTGGTAGGCACTGCCGGCCGCCAGCATTTCGGCAATCACTACCTTGTAGCGGTCCATGCGCCGCATCTGGTAGAACGGCCCCTCGTCGGCCTCGAGCCCCAGCCACTGCATGCCGTCGATGATCGCCTGAACCGCCTCGGGGGTCGAACGCTCGACGTCGGTATCCTCGATGCGCAAAATGAAGGTGCCCTGATGGCGCCGGGCAAACGCCCATGAAAACAGCGCAGTGCGCGCGCCGCCAATATGCAGGTAGCCGGTGGGACTGGGCGCAAAACGGGTGCGGACGGTGGAAGACATGCGAGCGATACCCCGAAACGATTCGAACATGAACAGCGAACCCTGCACGCCACCCGCGCCCCAAAACAAAAAGCCCCTAAGCATGTGCCTTGGGGCTATGTTCTGGTGGGCGGTACTGGGATCGAACCAGTGACCCCTGCCGTGTGAAGGCAGGATCTGCAGTAATTCGCTGTAAGCCCAAGTTAAAAAACCCTTAAAAAACAACCCTTGTTGTAATTTGCAGTAACCCGTAGTTCATGGTAGTTTTCCGTATAGTTTCCGTACGGAGAAAAACATGAAGCAGGACATCAGCCAAGCGGGCTACCGCAAACTACTAGAACCACGCCGCGAACCATACTGGCGCCGCTACGCGAGCGGCGATTATATCGGTTTTCGCAAGCTGGATGATGAGACCGGCACATGGATCGCCCGGCACCGCTCCAAGGACGGCAAGCAGCATTATCGGGCGCTCGGGGCCTTCCAGGAGTTTGATGAGGCAATGAAGAAGGCGCGGGAATGGTTCGCCCAGTGCGATGGTGGCTCTCCTGAAGTCGTTACGGTTACGCAGGCGTGCGAGCGCTACGTAACAGACCGCCGCGCCGAGAAGGGCGAAGGCACAGCGAAGGATGCCGAGGGGCGATTCAGGCGCCTGGTCTACAGCAATCCCATCGGCCGGATTGCGCTGTCTGATCTTCGCGCTTCACACGTCACCGATTGGCGTAACGCTCAGATTGATACCGACCCGGACGACGACGACCCCGACGCCGAGCGTCGCGCGAAGGATTCGGCAAATCGAAACCTTGCGACACTCAAGGCCGCGCTGAATTTGGCTTATCGCATGGGGTTGGTGAGTTCCACCGCGCAATGGGACCGCGTTGATTCCTTCCAGAAAGTGGGCAAGCGCCGGGAGCGATTCCTCACCGTTCCCGAGCGCAAGAGACTGCTTGCCGCAGCATCGCCGGAGCTTACCCGACTGTTGCGCGCTGTGCTGTTGACGGCTGCGCGCCCTGGCGAACTTGCAGCCGCTACGGTCGGAGACCTCGACACCGCCGGACTGCTGACGCTCGACGGAAAAACCGGACGACGCATAATCCCTTTGTCACCGGACGCGCTATCACACCTGAAGTCATGCGCCGGCAAGCGAGACCATCAAGCGCCGTTGCTTGCCCGTGCGGATGGAAAAGCATGGACTCGCTACGATTGGCGGGATCAGGTGGGCGCAGCAAGGGTAATCGCGGGACTGCCTGATGAGGTGGTGATGTACAACCTACGACACGTCGCACTATCGGAAATGCTTGTGAGCCGGATTGATGTGCTGACCGTTGCGAGAATTGCAGGCACATCTGTTGCGATGATCCAGAAACACTACGGGCATTTGTCAAAAGATGGGATTGTCGCGAAGCTGGCGCGGGTGAAGATGCTGTGAATCGGCATCGACAGAAAATCATGATGGAGGGCAAAGCGCATGCCTGATGGTTACACCATAAACGACGCCGCTTCGTTCTGGGGCGCACCTGAAGAGAAGATATTCCCGCTGCCTGTTGTCGCTGAAGCCCTGGGAATCAGTCGAAACGACATTGGCAAACTTCCGATCAGGAGATTGACGATTGACAAGCGCGGAGCGTACAGAAAGGCCGATGTAACGGGCTTTATGGCCGATAGCGCAAAACGGCACCTACTCGACGAGCTTCAAGCGAAAAGAGCCAGGCGCATTGCCCCACTGATCGAGGCAGAGATGCGAGACTACTTCGCGCGGCGGCATCAGGCTGAGCTGAAGTACGAGATGGGGTACTACCATAGAGAGCTTGATGTGGCGCCGTGGCCGCTTGACGATGACGGCATGGAGTTGCTGCGCAACCTCAAGGCCGCTGCGAGCACACTGGAAAGCTATGGCCGAAAGCCACCCGAGCCGACAGTCGGCGCATGGTGGACAATCGCTGACGAGTCGCTTCGCGAGAAGGCTCATCGCGAGCGGTATCTAGCATTGCTTCGCGATGACCTCGAGCACATGAATACGGCGTCGGGCGCGAATGATGCTTCCATGCGCCAGGAAATTGAGCGCGAAATAGAAAAACTTCAGCAATACACCATTTAACGGTTGATTCCCTAGAAAGAAGTAGATAGACTATTTTTCCATAGGCTAGGGTTTCTGCATTCAACAGAAACGCACCTATGAAATTAAAGGCCGGTGTTCCGAAAGGAGCCCGGCCTTTTTTGCGTTTACCTACCCGCCTCGTGCGGGTTTTTTCGTTTCTGGAGGTTCATAAATGACCGCAATTGCAGCATATACGGTTCAAGAGTTCTGCGCAGCGCATGGTGGATTCTCGAAGCCCTTCTTCTACAGCCTGTTGAAGCAAGGCAAGGGTCCGCGCTTGATGAAGGTCGGCCGCCGCACGCTCATCACCGCCGAGGCCGCCGCCGAGTGGCGCCAGCGTATGGAGCGCGAGACCGCTGGCGATTGGCTGAGCTCTCCTATCAGCGTTGCTTTCTAAGGAGACAAAAGCCATGAACTCAAAAAATATGGCCGCACTCCTTTCGAAGCCGGCCACGCAAATTCA
>JAEUNS010000074.1 GCA_016790005.1 Zoogloeaceae bacterium | reverse complement strand
GCGCCTGAGTCAGGCCGAGTCAGACAACCTGATGCCGCATGACCTTATCAATGCCAAGCCGATTTCGGCTGCGATCAAGGAGTTCTTCGGCTCGAGCCAGTTGTCGCAGTTCATGGACCAAACGAATCCGCTTTCAGAGATTACCCACAAGCGGCGCGTTTCGGCGCTCGGACCGGGTGGTCTGACGCGTGAGCGTGCGGGCTTCGAGGTGCGCGATGTGCATCCGACCCATTATGGCCGGGTCTGCCCGATCGAAACGCCGGAAGGTCCGAACATCGGCCTTATCAACTCGCTCGCGGTCTATGCCCGAACCAATGTGTACGGCTTCCTCGAGACGCCCTACATCAAGGTAAACGACGGCAAGGTGACCGATCAGATCGACTATCTGTCGGCGATCGAGGAGGGACACTACGTCATCGCCCAGGCAAATGCCGAGATGAGTGAGGATGGCTATCTGGTTGGCGATCTGATCTCGTGCCGGCACAAGGGCGAGTTCATGTTGTCAACCTCGAACCAGGTTCAGTATATGGACGTGGCGCCGGGTCAGATCGTTTCGGTCGCGGCCTCGCTGATTCCGTTCCTGGAGCATGACGACGCGAACCGCGCACTGATGGGCGCTAACATGCAGCGTCAGGCGGTACCGTGTCTGCGTCCGGAAAAGCCGCTGGTGGGCACTGGTATCGAGCGCACTGTTGCGGTCGACTCGGGCACCGTCGTTCAGGCACGGCGTGGCGGGGTGATCGACTATATCGACGCCAACCGCATCGTGGTGCGGGTGCATGACAACGAGACCCTCGCGGGTGAAGTCGGTGTCGACATCTACAACCTGATCAAGTACACGCGCTCGAACCAGAACACCAACATCAACCAGCGTCCGATCGTGAAGGTCGGCGACGTCATCCAGAAGGGTGACGTGGTGGCCGATGGCGCCTCGACCGACCTCGGAGAGCTCGCTCTGGGGCAGAACATGCTGGTCGCGTTCATGCCCTGGAACGGCTACAACTTTGAAGATTCGATCCTGATCTCGGAGCGGGTGGTGGCCGACGACCGATTCACGTCGATCCATATCGAGGAGCTCACCGTCGTCGCGCGCGACACCAAGCTGGGCCCTGAAGAGATCACCCGCGATATCGCCTCGCTGGGTGAAGCCCAGATGTCGCGCCTCGACGAGTCCGGCATCGTGTATATCGGTGCCGAGGTCAAGGCTGGCGATGTGCTGGTCGGCAAGGTCACGCCCAAGGGCGAGACCCAGCTGACGCCCGAAGAGAAACTGCTGCGTGCAATCTTCGGCGAGAAGGCCTCCGATGTAAAGGATACCTCCTTGCGCGTGCCGTCAGGCATGGTGGGAACGGTCATCGACGTGCAGGTGTTCACCCGTGAGGGCATCGAGCGCGACAAGCGCGCCCAGTCGATCATCGACGAGATGTTGCGCAGTTTCAAGACCGATCTCGCCGACCAGATGCGAATCGTCGAGCGCGATGCGTTTGCCCGTATGCGCCGCCTGATCGTCAACCAGAAGGTCAATGGTGGCCCGCGCAAACTTGCCAAGGGCGCGGCGATCACCGATGAGTACCTGGATTCGCTGGAGCAATACCACTGGTTCGATATCCGCATGGCGGATGAAGAGCTCGCGGCACAGCTCGAGGCGATCCGCGAAGGCCTTGAGAAGACCCGCAAGGACTTCGAAGTCGCCTTCGAGGTCAAGAAGAAGAAGCTCACCCAGGGCGATGAGCTGCCCCCGGGCGTACAGAAGATGGTCAAGGTCCACCTGGCGGTCAAGCGCCGCCTCCAGCCTGGCGACAAGATGGCAGGTCGTCACGGTAACAAGGGTGTGGTGTCGCGGATCGTGCCGGTAGAAGACATGCCTTACATGGCGGATGGCACGCCGGTCGATATCGCGCTCAACCCGCTGGGCGTGCCGTCACGGATGAACATCGGTCAGATTCTCGAAACCCACCTCGGTCGTGCGGCCAAGGGCTTGGGCAAGCGTATCGACGACATGCTGCGCAGAAGCGCTGCGGTTGAAGAAGTGCGCTCGTTCATTGACCAGATCTATAACGATTGCGGCAAGGGCGCAGACATCGGTTCGCTGAGCGAGGGCGAAGTGATGGAGCTTGCCCGCAACCTCAAGAACGGCGTCCCGTTCGCAACACCGGTTTTTGATGGTGCCAAGGAAGAAGAGATAGAAGCCATGTTCAGGCTCGCCGGCCTCGATGTTTCGGGTCAGGTCACGCTGTTCGATGGCCGCACTGGTGACGCGTTCGACCGCAAGGTCACGGTGGGCTACAAGCATGTGTTGAAGCTCCATCACCGTGTCGATGACAAGATGCATGCCCGTTCGACCGGCCCGTACTCGCTGGTGACTCAGCAGCCGTTGGGCGGCAAGGCGCAGTTCGGTGGCCAGCGTTTCGGTGAAATGGAAGTCTGGGCACTCGAGGCCTATGGCGCCGCTTATACCTTGCAGGAAATGTTGACGGTGAAGTCCGATGATGTGACCGGCCGTACCAAGGTGTACGAAAGCATTGTGAAGGGCGAGCACAAGATCGACGCGGGCATGCCCGAGTCCTTCAACGTGCTGGTGAAGGAAATCCGCTCGCTCGCGATCGACATCGATCTGGACAGTATTTGAACCGGGTTCAAAGCCCACAACGCTTACCCGGATGGAGTGACATATGAAAAGCCTGCTCGCTGACCTGTTCAAGCAAACCCTGCCCAACGAAGACGAGTTCGACGCGATCACCGTTGGCCTGGCCTCGCCGGACAAGATCCGGTCGTGGTCATATGGCGAGGTCAAGAAGCCTGAAACCATCAACTACCGCACCTTCAAGCCCGAGCGTGATGGCCTGTTCTGCGCCAAGATCTTTGGTCCGGTCAAGGACTACGAGTGCTTGTGCGGCAAGTACAAGCGCCTCAAGCATCGCGGCGTGATCTGCGAGAAGTGCGGCGTCGAAGTGACCCTGTCCAAGGTGCGCCGTGAGCGCATGGGTCATATCGAACTGGCCAGCCCGGTCGCGCATATCTGGTTTCTGAAGAGCCTGCCGAGCCGTCTCGGCATGGTGCTCGACATGACCCTGCGCGACATCGAGCGCGTGCTCTATTTCGAAGCCTTTGTCGTGGTCGAGCCGGGTATGACACCGCTCAATCGTGCGCAACTGCTGACCGAAGATGATTATCTCGCCAAGGTTGAAGAGTATGGCGATGACTTCGACGCAGTGATGGGCGCCGAAGGTATTCGTGAGTTGCTGCGCTCGCTGGACCTCAACAACGAAGTCGAGAAGCTGCGCGGTGAACTCGAGACCACCGGCTCCGAAGCCAAGGTCAAGAAGTTCTCCAAGCGCCTCAAGGTGCTTGAGGCCTTTCAGACCTCCGGTATCAAGCCCGAGTGGATGATTCTCGAGGTGCTGCCGGTGCTGCCTCCGGACCTGCGTCCGCTGGTGCCCCTTGATGGTGGCCGCTTCGCCACGTCCGACCTGAACGACTTGTATCGCCGGGTCATCAACCGCAACAACCGACTCAAGCGTCTGCTCGAGCTGAAGGCCCCCGAGATCATCGTGCGCAACGAAAAGCGCATGCTCCAGGAAGCGGTCGACTCGCTGCTGGACAATGGCCGTCGTGGCAAGGCGATGACCGGGGCCAACAAGCGCCCGTTGAAGTCGCTCGCCGACATGATCAAGGGCAAGGGCGGTCGCTTCCGGCAAAACCTGCTCGGCAAGCGCGTCGACTATTCCGGCCGTTCGGTCATCGTGGTGGGGCCGCAGTTGAAGCTTCACCAGTGCGGTCTGCCCAAGCTGATGGCGCTGGAGTTGTTCAAGCCTTTCATCTTCAACAAGCTCGAGCTGATGGGTCTTGCGACCACGATCAAGCAGGCCAAGAAGATGGTGGAGTCGCAGGAGCCGGTGGTGTGGGACATCCTCGAAGAGGTGATCCGCGAGCATCCGGTCATGCTGAACCGAGCGCCGACGCTGCACCGTCTTGGTATCCAGGCATTCGAGCCGGTGCTGATCGAAGGCAAGGCGATCCAGTTGCATCCGCTGGTCTGCGTCGCGTTCAACGCCGACTTCGACGGTGACCAGATGGCCGTGCACGTGCCCCTGTCGCTCGAAGCGCAGATGGAAGCCCGCACTCTGATGCTGGCATCGAACAACGTGTTGTCGCCCGCCAACGGCGAGCCGATCATCGTGCCGTCGCAGGATATCGTGCTGGGCCTGTATTACGCGACCCGCGAGGCGGTGAATGCGCCGGGCGAAGGCATGAACTTAATGGACGTGTCCGAGGCCAAGCGTGCCTACGATGCGGGCGTCCTGTCGCTGCATGCGCGGGTCTCGATTCGTCTCAAGACGGTCGAGTTCGGGCCTGATGGTGACATGGTCGAGAAGCTGGAGCGCTACAGCACCACCGCCGGCCGTGCAATGCTCTCCGAGATCCTGCCGCCCGGCCTGCCTTTTGCGGTGATCGACAAGCCGCTCAAGAAGAAGGAGATCTCGCGTCTGATCAACGTTTCCTTCCGCCGCTGCGGCCTGAAGGAAACGGTCGTGTTCGCTGACAAGCTGATGCAGTTCGGCTTCAGGTTGGCAACCCGTGCCGGCATTTCGATCGCGGTCAAGGACATGCTGGTGCCGAGCCAGAAGGACCCGCTGATCCATGCCGCCGAGCAGGAGGTCAAGGAAATTGCCCAGCAGTACGCCTCGGGTCTGGTGACCGACGGTGAGCGCTACAACAAGGTTGTCGATATCTGGGGTCGTGCCGGTGATCAGGTCGCCAAGGCGATGATGGATCAACTCGGTCAGGAAGACGTCGTCAGTCGTGCGGGTGAAACCGTCAAGCAGGAGTCATTCAACTCCATCTACATGATGGCCGACTCGGGCGCACGCGGTTCTGCCGCCCAGATTCGCCAGTTGGCCGGGATGCGTGGTCTGATGGCCAAGCCGGACGGCTCGATCATCGAGACCCCGATCACGACCAACTTCCGCGAAGGACTGAACGTTCTGCAGTACTTCATCTCTACCCACGGTGCGCGTAAAGGCCTGGCCGATACCGCACTCAAGACCGCGAACTCGGGCTATCTGACCCGCCGACTGGTCGACGTGACCCAGGATCTGGTCGTGACCGAGGACGATTGCGGTACTCGCGAGGGCTTCGTCATGAAGGCCTTGATCGAGGGCGGCGAAGTGGTCGAAGCCTTGCGCGAGCGGATTCTCGGCCGGGTCTGTGTCGATGATCTGGTCAACCCCGACACCCAGGAAACCGCGATCGAGGCCGGCACGCTGCTCAACGAAGACGCGGTCGAGCTCATCGACGCGCTCGGAATCGACGAGGTCAAGGTACGCACTGCGCTGACTTGCGAAACCCGTTACGGCATCTGCGCCAAGTGCTATGGCCGTGACCTCGGTCGGGGCTCGATGGTCAACTCGGGCGAGGCGGTCGGTGTGATTGCAGCCCAGTCGATCGGCGAGCCGGGCACTCAGCTCACGATGCGTACCTTCCACGTGGGTGGCGCGGCGTCGCGTGCCGCGGCAGCGAGCGGCGTCGAGGCAAAGTCGGCCGGTACCGTACGTTTTGCCGGCAACATGCGTTATGTGACCACTGCCAAGTCGGAGAAGGTCATCATCGCGCGCTCGGCCGAGGTCGTGGTCGCGGATGAGATGGGGCGTGAGCGCGAGCGCCACAAGCTGCCTTACGGTGCGACGTTGTTCGTTGATGACGGTATGGCGATCAAGGCGGGCATGCAACTCGCGGCCTGGGATCCGCACACCCGTCCGATCATCACCGAGTATGCCGGCACGGTGAAATTCGAGAATGTCGAGGACGGTGTGACCGTCGCGAAACAGATCGACGATGTCACAGGCTTGTCCACGCTCGTGGTCATCGATGCGAAACGTCGCTCGTCCGGCTCGGCCACCAAGGGTGTTCGTCCCCAGGTGAAGCTGCTCGATGCGGCGGGCGAGGAGATCAAGATCAGCGGCACCGACCACTCGGTGGCGATCACCTTCCAGGTCGGCTCGCTGATCACCGTGAAGGACGGTCAGCAGGTCAGCGTCGGTGACGTGCTCGCGCGCATTCCCCAGGAGTCCGCCAAGACCCGCGACATTACCGGGGGGTTGCCGCGGGTGGCCGAGCTGTTCGAGGCGCGTGCGCCGAAGGATGCGGGCGTGCTCGCCGAATATACCGGCACGGTATCCTTCGGCAAGGACACAAAGGGCAAGCAGCGCCTGGTGATCACCGAGCCCGATGGAATCGCGCACGAGTTCCTGATCCCGAAGGACAAGCATCTGATGGTGCACGATGGTCAGGTGGTGAACAAGGGCGAACTGATCGTCGATGGTCCGGCCGATCCGCATGACATCCTGCGCCTGCAGGGTATTCCTGCGCTCGCCCGTTACATCATCGATGAGGTTCAGGACGTCTATCGTCTGCAGGGCGTGAAGATCAACGACAAGCATATCGAAGTCATCGTTCGTCAGATGTTGCGGCGTGTGGTCATCAGCGATCCGGGCAACACCCGCTTCATCCGTGAGGAGCAGGTCGAACGCTCGGACGTGCTCGAAGAGAATGAACTCATGGAACGCGAAGGCAAGCTGCCTAGCCAGTATGAGAACGTTCTGCTGGGTATCACCAAGGCTTCGCTGTCCACCGACTCGTTCATCTCGGCCGCATCGTTCCAGGAGACGACGCGGGTCCTCACCGAGGCTGCGATCATGGGTAAGCGCGACGATCTGCGTGGTCTCAAGGAAAACGTGATCGTGGGTCGTTTGATTCCGGCGGGTACCGGCATGGCCTACCACCGTAGCCGCAAGTCGCAGACGGCCGGCGAAGATCTGGGCAGTGGTCATGCCTGGACGATCGGGCCCGATACCAGCGAGACCGAGAGCACGGAAACAACACAGGATGTCCTGCCTGGTTGACGCGGGCGCAAATTTAATACTAGAATCCGGCCTCTATATGCGGGCTGACCAATCGTAGTCAGCTGCAGCCGGAATAATCCACCCAAGGCGGTCCCAGGCGGCTGCCTTGGTTTATTTGGAAATTCTCAAGCTATGCCAACAATTAATCAGCTCGTCCGCAATCCGCGGGAAAAAGTGGTCACCAAGAGCAAGGTGCCCGCGCTGGAAGCATGTCCGCAAAAGCGCGGCGTGTGCACGCGCGTCTACACGACGACCCCCAAGAAGCCGAACTCCGCACTGCGGAAGGTTGCAAAGGTTCGTCTCACCAATGGCTTCGAAGTCATCTCTTACATCGGTGGTGAAGGTCACAACCTGCAGGAGCACTCGGTAGTCCTGATTCGTGGTGGCCGGGTGAAGGATCTTCCGGGTGTTCGTTATCACATCGTTCGCGGCTCACTGGACCTGCAGGGTGTCAAGGACCGGAAGCAGTCGCGCTCGAAGTATGGTGCGAAGCGCCCGAAGAAAGCCTAATTCCCGCTATCCAGAGATCAGTAAGAGGTCGTTATGCCCCGTCGTCGTGAAGTACCGAAACGTGAAATCCTGCCCGATCCCAAATTCGGTTCGCAGGATGTCTCAAAGTTCATCAATGTGATCATGCA
>JAEUNS010000071.1 GCA_016790005.1 Zoogloeaceae bacterium | reverse complement strand
CCATCGCTGGTGTCGCCCACCATGACCGCGCCGGCGAGCTTGTCGTCCTTCAGCACCAGCTTCTTGTAAACGCCGCCTGCGCGGTCGTGGAGCAGGATCTCGTCGAAACCCTCGCCGCCCTGAAAGTCACCGGCCGAGAAGACATCAACCCCGGTCACCTTGAGTTTGGTCGAGGTCACCGAGCCCTGGTAGCGGCCGATGCCGAAGCCGGCCAGGTGATTGGCGCACACCTTGGCCTGGTCGAACAGCGGGGCCACCAGCCCGTAGGCAATGCCGCGATGGTTGGCGCACTCGCCGACCGCATACACCCGCGGGTCGGTGACCGTCTGCAGCGTGTCGCTGACCACGATCCCGCGCTCGCAGTGAATCTTCGCGGATTCGGCCAGCGTGGTGTTGGGGCGGATGCCGGCGGCCATCACCACCAGGTCGGCGGGCAGCAGGGTGCCGTCCTTCAGTCGTACCGCGCCGACGCGACTTCCTTCGGTATCACCCTCGGCGGGCAGCAGTTCCGAAGTCTGGGCCGACAGGCAGAACTTCATGCCCTTGGCCTCGAGCGAGGCCTGCAACAGGTCGGCCGCGGGCTTGTCGAGCTGGCGCTCCATGATCCAGCCGCCAAGGTGCACCACGGTCACTTCCATGCCGCGCAGCACCAGGCCGTTGGCGGCTTCGAGGCCTAGCAGACCGGCGCCGATCACGACCGCATGGCGGTGATTCTGGGCCGCGGCAATCATCGCCTCGGTGTCGGCGATGTCGCGATAAGCAATCACGCCGGCCAGATCCTTGCCCGGCACGGGCAGGATGAAGGGCAGCGATCCGGTGGCGAGCAGCAGCCGGTCGTAGTGCGCCTCGGTGCCATCATCGGCGCGCACGCTGCGGCGCGCGCGGTTGATCTCGACCACCTTGCGTCCGGCATGCAGGGTGATGCCGTTGTCGCGGTACCAGTCGAGATCATTCAGCATGATGTCGGGCAGGGTCATCTCGCCCGCCAGCACCGGCGATAGCAGGATGCGGTTGTAGTTGCCGTGCGGCTCGGCACCGAACACGGTGATGTCGAAGCAGTCGGGGGCGTGCTTGAGCAGTTCTTCCAGGGTCTTCACCCCGGCCATGCCGTTGCCAACCATCACGAGTTTCTGTTTTTTCATGCTGTTCTCCTTCAGGCCGCGTGCATGCACGCAACCAGGTCTTGCATCGGGACGTCGGCGGTGTCGGTGTCGGCGTTGGCGAGCGCGGCGACTTCACCGACCACGATGATGGCGGGCGAGGCGAGCCCCGCCGCGGCGACCCGGCCTGGCAGGTCGCGCAGCGTGCCCTTGACGTGTCTTTGGCTAGGCAGGGTGCCCGAGGCGATGGCGGCGGCCGGGGTGTCCGGCGGCAGGCCACCGGCGATCAGGCGCGCGACGATGCTGAGCAGGCGCCCGAGCCCCATGTAGATCACCAGGGTGGTGCCGCTGCGGGCGAGCCCGCTCCAGTTCGGCTCCGATCTGCCGTCGCCGGCGGTGCCGGTGACCAGGGTCACGCCGTGGGTGTAGGCGCGATGGGTCACCGGAATGCCGACCGCGGCCGGCACCGCGATGCCGGCGGTCAGCCCCGGTACCACTTCGGCCGCTACTCCGTGTTCGGCCAGTGCCTCGACCTCTTCGCCACCACGACCGAACACATAGGGGTCGCCGCCCTTGAGGCGCACCACGCACTTGCCACGGCGGGCATAGCGCACCATCAGGCGGTGGATGAAACTCTGTGGGGTCGATGGCCGACCGCCACGCTTGCCTACCTTCAGCACCCGCGCTTCGGGCCGGACCAGGGCGAGGATCTCGTCCGAGACGAGGTCGTCTGCGAGCACGATTTCGGCCTTGTCCGCCAGCAGCCGGGCTGCGCGCAGGGTGAGCAGGTCCGCGGCGCCCGGTCCGGCACCGATCAGATATACCTTGGTCATGGCTGTCTCCCTGGCTAGGCGGCGCGCTTCAACTGCTTGTGATAGAGGAATTCCATGATCGCAGCGCGGCATTCGCTGAAATGCGGGTCGTGGGCCAGCGCCAGGCGATCGCGCGGGCGCTCGATATTCACCTCCAGGATCTCGCCGATCGTTGCAGACGGACCGTTGGTGAGCATTACCACCCGGTCGGACAGCAGCACGGCCTCGTCGACATCATGGGTGACCATCACCATCGTCGCCTTGGTCGCCGCGAGGATCTTCATCAGCTCGTCCTGCAGGTTGGCGCGGGTGAGGGCGTCGAGCGCACCGAAGGGCTCGTCCATCAGCAGGATGCGTGGTTGCATCGACAAGGCCCGGGCAATGCCCACGCGCTGCTTCATGCCGCCCGAGATCTCATGCGGAAACTTGGCTTCGGCATGGGTGAGGCCGACCAGATCGAGCGCGGCGCGGGTGCGCTCCTTGAGCCTGGCCTTGCCTTCCTTGCTGGAGAACACCCGCTCGACGGCCAGATAGACGTTCTCGAAACAGGTCAGCCAGGGTAGCAGCGAGTGGTTCTGGAACACCACCGCGCGTTCCGGCCCGGGGCCGGCGATTTCGCGTCCGTCGCACAGCATCAGCCCGCTGGTGGGGTGGGTGAGGCCGGCGATCAGGTTGAGCAGGGTCGATTTGCCGCAGCCCGAGTGGCCGATGAGCGAGATGCTCTCACCCTCGACGATGTCGAGATTGACTTCGCGCAGCGCCACGAAACGGCCGTTCTTGGTGTCGAAGTACTGACCGACGTTCTCGATCTGTACGATTTTCTTCGGCATGGTGTTCTCCTTAACGGGTTTCGTAGCTGAAGCGGCGGGCGATCAGCATCAGCATCTGCTCGAGGATCAGGCCCACGATGCCGATCACGAAGATCGCAATGATGATGTGCTCGACCTTGAGGTTGTTCCACTCGTCCCATACCCAGAAGCCGATACCGATGCCGCCGGTGAGCATCTCTGCCGCAACGATCACCAGCCAGGCGGTGCCGATCGAGAGCCGGATGCCGGTGAGCATGTAGGGCAGCACCGCCGGGAACAGGATCTTGGTGAAGATCTTCCACTCCGACAGATTGAGCACCCGCGCCACGTTGAGATAGTCCTGCGGCACCCGGGTCACGCCCTGGGCGGTGTTCATGATCATCGGCCAGATCGAGCAGATGAAGATCGTCCAGGTCGCGGCCGGGTCGGCACGCTGGAAGACCAGGAGGCCGATCGGCAGCCAGGCGAGCGGGCTGACCGGGCGCAGCAGGCTGATGATCGGGTTGAGCATCTGCGCCAACACCGCGAAGCGGCCCAGCATGAAGCCCAGCGGAATGCCCACCGCCGCGGCGATGCCAAAACCGATTGCGACCCGTTGGAGCGAGGCCAGCACGTTCCAGCCGATGCCCTGGTCGTTCGGGCCTTCGCGATAGAACGGGTCCGAGAACAACACCACTGCGGCCTCCCAGGTCTTGGCCGGGGTGGGAATGCCCCCGCCGTTGATCGTGGCCAGATGCCACAGCCCGATCAGCAAGGCCAGGCCCATGACGGGCGGCATCACTGCGCGGCCGATCGCCCGCAGCCATTCGCCGGCGCGGCCGGCTGATTGGGTGCTGGCTACTGTCTCGATGGCCACCGGCTTGGCGGCTTCCACTGTGGGTGTGGCGGCCGCTGCGGTTTCAGTGCGTGCGTTCGCCATCTTTGCGGCCCCCATATCGGTCCCGGTCAGCGACCGGTCCGTGATTGCTGCTGCTGTCATCGTCGCGTCTCCCACTGTCAGGCCTTGAGCTTGAAGCCGGCTGCATACGCGGCCGGGTCGGAACCGTCCCACACCACCCCGTCGATCAGGGTGTGACTGCGCATCGGGCTCGAGGGCAGGGCCACGCCCGCAGCGGCGGCCGCTTGCTCGAATATGTCGATGCGGTTGATCGCTTTGGCCACGGCCAGATAGTCGGGCTCATGATCGAGCAGACCCCAGCGGCGGTGCTGGGTGAGGAACCACATGCCGTCGGAGAGGTAGGGGTAGTTCACCGCACCGTCGTTGAAGAATTTCATGAAGTTGGGGTCGTCCCAGGTCTTGCCCAGGCCGTTTTCGTAGCGACCGAGCATGCGTCCCAGGATCACGTCGACATCGGTGTTCACATACGAGCGCGCTGCGATCGTTTCGGCGGTGGTGCTGCGGTTGGCGGGCGAGGCGTCGATCCAGCGTGAGGCCTCGAGCACCGCGGCGGTGAGCGCCCGCGCACTGTTCGGGTGCTTGGCCACCCAGTCGGCGGTCGTGCCGAGGATCTTCTCGGGATGGTCGGTCCAGATGTCTTGCGAGGTCGCGGCGGTGAAGCCGACCTTGTCGACAATGGCGCGCTGGTTCCAGGGTTCGCCGACACAGAAGCCGTGCATGTTGCCAACCCGGCTGTTCGCAACCATCTGCGGCGGCGGCACGACGATGGATTTCACGTCCTGGAACGGATGGATGTCGTTGGCCGCCAGCCAGTAGTAGAGCCACATCGCGTGGGTGCCGGTGGGGAAGGTCTGGGCGAAGGTGTAGGTGCCGGCGGCGCTGGCGGCGACCACCTTCTTGAGCGACGGTCCGTCGGTTGCGCCGAGTTCCTTCATCTGCATCGAGAGGGTGATGCCCTGGCCGTTGTTGTTGAGCGTCATCAGGTTGGCCATGTCCTTCTTGGGGCCGCCGATGCCCAGATGCACGCCATACACCAGCCCGTAGAGCACATGGGCTGCATCGAGCTCGCCCGACACCAGCTTGTCGCGCACCGAGGCCCAGCTCGCTTCCTTGCTCGGGATGATCTTGATGCCGTGCTTCTCGTCGAACTTCTGCACCGCGGCCATCACCACCGAGGCACAGTCGGTCAGCGGGATGAAGCCGACCCGGATCTCCTTCTTTTCGGGGGCGTCGGAACCCGCCGCCCACACGCCGCCATTCGTACCCAGTGCACCCATCATCGCCGCTCCCGAAAGCATCATCGAGCGTCGCAAAAAGTCGCGACGCGTTACGTTGCTTTCAATGTTCGCAATATTCGTTCCGTTCATGTTCAATCACTCCAGCAGGCCAAAAAAACAAAAACGGCGTCTCATCGCCCGTGACTCGTAAAACTTGAGCCATCGGGGATGGACGCCGTTGTCCATTCCTTGCGCCGCCTCCTGCATTGGAGCCGGCTGGGGTGCCGAACCCTCGTTGATTCGACTTGTTTTCTCTAAAGCATCTAGCGTGCCAAGTTTTTCGTCAGCCCTGAAGTCCTTTGCTGGCGTGGGCTTTGACTAGCGCTAGGGGTGGAGCAGGGTATTCCAGGATGCACGATTGCACTATTGCGGTGCACCATCAATGCTTGTCGCACCAAAAGCGCACCGCGTGTGCAAGCGCTCACAACAGAAACTTGGCCATGTCGATCAGGTCTTGCGCAACCTGGGCCATGGGCTTGGCGCGTTCCATCGCAAGCTTGCGCAAGGCCGCATGGGCGGCGGCCTCGTCGAGTCCGCGCGACTTCATCAGCAAACCCTTGGCGCGCTCGATCACCTTGCGCTCGGAGAGCTTTTTGGTGGCGGTGGCGAGTTCTGCACGCACCGACTGATGCTCCTCGAAGCTCGCGACAGCCACGTCGATCACCGACTTGAGCCGTCCTGCATCCAGCCCGTCGACGACATAAGCCGCCACCCCGGCTTTGACCGCAGCGCGGATGGTGGTCGCGTCGCCTTCATGGGCGAAGATGATCACCGGGCGTGGCATCGCGGCGTTCATCACGGCCAGGTTTTCGAGGGTATCGCGCGAGGGTGAATCGGTTTCGATCAGGATCACATCGGGCCGTATCGATTCGATCTGGGCGGTGAGGTGGGTGACATCCGAGAGCACGGCCGCCACCTGGTGGCCGGCGAGCGCAAGCCCCGCGCAGATCTCTGCGGCACGGTGGCGGGATTCATCGATGACGAGCACACGTAGCATGCGCTGCTACATGCAAAAAACGGGCCGTCCGCTCAGCCGATCTCGCCGAGATAGGCCGAGCGCACCTTAGGATCCGCAAGCAAGGCCTCGCCACTGCCGGTCAGTGTGATGGCCCCCGATTCCATGACGTAGCCGCGACTGGAAAACTCCAGCGCGAGATTGGCGTTCTGTTCCACCAGCAGAATGGTCACCCCCTCGCGCGCCACCGACTGGATCACCTCGAAGATCTTCTCGACGATGATCGGCGCAAGCCCCATCGAGGGTTCATCGAGCAACAACAGCCGGGGCCGCGACAGCAGCGCGCGGCCGATCGCCAGCATCTGCTGCTCGCCACCGGAAAGCGTGCCTGCGACCTGGGGCAGGCGCTCCTTAACCCGCGGCAGCATCTCGAACACCTTCTCCATGTCGGCCTCGACGCCGACCTTGTCGCGGCGGATATAGGCGCCCATGCGCAGGTTTTCTTCGACGGTCAGGCGGGTGAAGATCCCTCGTCCCTCCGGCACCAGCGCGATGCCGGCGGCCAGGCGTTTGTGGGCAGGTACCGGGTTGAGGCGTTCGCCGGCATAGATGACATCCCCGCCTGCCAGCGGCAGCAGGCCGGCAATCGCATTCAGCGTGGTGGTCTTGCCGGCGCCATTGGCGCCGATCAGGCAGGCCAGCTCGCCCGGGAAAAGCGCGAGATCGATGCCCTTGACCGCCTGGATGCCGCCATAACTTACTGACAGTCCGCGTAGTTCGAGGATGGCTTGCGACTGATCAGGCAACATGCTTGTGCCCCCCACCCAGATAAGCCTCGATCACCTTGGGGTCGCGCTGGACGACTGAGGGTACGTCCTCGGCGATCTTGCGCCCGAAGTCGAGCACCGCGACACGGTCGCACAGGCCCATCACCAGCTTCACGTCATGCTCGATCAAGAGCACGGTCACGCCGTCATGGCGAATCTGGTCGATCAGTCGGCGCAACTGAGCGGTTTCGGTTGCGTTCATGCCTGCAGCGGGTTCGTCGAGGGCGAGCAAGTGTGGTTCGGTCGCAAGCGCGCGCGCGATCTCGAGTCTGCGCTGGTCGCCATACGACAGGTTCTTCGACACGGCCTCGGCCAGATGGGCAATGCCCACATAATCGAGCAATTCGTAGGCGCGCTCGGTGGTGAGGCGTTCTTCCTCGCGGGTGAAGCGACTCTGGGTGAGGATGCCCCAGATGCCTGCGCGGGTACGAATATGGTGGCCTGCCATCACGTTCTCGAGCGCGGTCAGTTCGCGAAACAGGCGGATGTTCTGAAAGGTGCGGGCGATGCCGCGCCCGACCACCTTGTGGGGTTTGCCGGTCGGCAATTGACTGCCGTTGAAGACGAACTCGCCGCCATCGGGCATGTACGCACCGGTCAGTACGTTGAACAGTGTGGTCTTGCCCGCGCCGTTCGGCCCGATGAGCCCATACACCTCGCCCTTGTTGATCGTAAGCGACACATCGTCGAGCGCGGTCAGGCCTCCGAAGCGTTTGCCGATACCGCGGGCTTCGAGCAATGTGATCATGGCCGGGCCTCCTTCTTGCGCGGCAGATGTTCGGGATGGGCATAACGGGCCTTGGCCGGGATCAGCCCGACCGGGCGCAACAACATCATCAGGATCATCGCGAGTGACAGCAGCAACATGCGCAAGACCTCGGGGTCGAGCAGCACCCGGTCGAACAGCATCTGCTGGATCGGCACGGCGATATCGCGCAACACCTCGGGCAGCAAGGCCAGCACCAGCGCGCCGACCACCGCGCCGGCAATATTGCCCATGCCACCGAACACCACCATGGTGAGCACGGCGATCGACTCCATCAGCGAGAACGACTCCGGCGACACGAAACCCTGAAACGCGCCGAACAGGCAACCTGCCACTCCGCCAAAGGTTGCGCCGAGCGAGAATGCCAGCAGTTTCATGTTGCGGATGTTGATGCCGATGGCCTTGGCCGCAAGTTCGTCGTCGCGCATCGCGGCCCAGGCCCGGCCGATGCGCGAGATCTGCAGTCGCTGTATCAACAGAATCGAGCCCGCTACGCACAGCAGGAAGAAGTAGTAATAGAGATACAAGGAGTTGATCGTGAAATCGCCAATCTTGAGCGTGCGTGACAAGTCCCAGCCGAACAGCACGATCGGGTCGATCATGTTGATCCCCTGCGGGCCATTGGTGATGTTGATCGGGTAGTTCAGATTATTCATGAAGATGCGGATGATCTCGCCGAAGCCCAGGGTCACGATTGCGAGGTAGTCCCCGCGTAATCGCAACACCGGAAAGCCCAGCGCGATGCCGGCCAGTGCGGCAAACGCGGCACCCAGCGGCAATACCGCCCAGAATGGCCAATGCACACCAAAGTGGGGCGAAGCCAGAAATGCGAAGGTATAGGCACCCACCGCATAGAAGGCGATGTAGCCGAGATCGAGCAGCCCGGCAAAGCCGACCACCACGTTCAGGCCCAGCGCCAGCATCATGTAGAGCAGCGCAAAGTCGAGCACCCGCACCCACGAGCGCCCGAACATCATCGCAATCAAGGGGGCGGCGAGCGCCAGGACGATGATGAGCCAGCGCGCCGCCATCGGATTGCGCCGGCCCAGCCAGGGTACGGCCGCGACGAGTTCGTTCATGCTGTGGTCCTCATGCCCGGTCGGAGACCCGCTCGCCCAAGAGCCCGGTGGGTCGGAAGATCAGGACCAAGCCCAGGATGATGAAGGCGAAGATGTCCTGATAGGAGGAGTTGAGAAACCCGAACGAGAGGTCCTCGATGTAGCCGGCGCCGAAGCTCTCGACCAGACCCAGGGTGATGCCGCCCAGCATCGCCCCACCGAGGTTGCCGATTCCGCCCAGCACCGCCGCGGTAAAGGCTTTCAGGCCTGGCATGAAGCCCATGCCATAGTGGGCGATACCGTAGTTGCTGGCGAACATCACCCCCGCGACCGCAGCGAGGGCAGCGCCCACCACGAAGGTCATCGCGATCACCGCGTTGGTGTCGACCCCCATCAGGCTCGCCACCTTGTGGTTCTCGGCCGTGGCGCGCATCGCCCGTCCGACGCGGGTGCGGGTTACCAGCAGGATCAACGCGACCATGATCAACGCAGAGGTGATCAGGATTGCGATCTGCACCGGGGTGATGAACACCCCTGCGATCGGCTGCAGCGGGGTGGTGGAGATCAGTTGCGGAAAGGTGTGGTAGCTGCGGCCCCACAGGATCATCGCGATGGTCTGGAGCAGGAAGGACATTCCGATCGCGGTGATCAGCGGTGCCAGGCGTGGCGCGTTGCGCAGCCGCCGGTAGGCGAGGCGCTCCATCGTGAAGCCGAGCATCATGCACACCGGCATCGCCACCAGCAGCGCCAGGGTGAGCATCGCGATCGGCGACATTCCGGGTGCGACCCCCATCAAAAACATCATGGTCTGCAGCGCGCTGAGGGCGCCGACCATGACCAGGTCGCCATGGGCGAAATTGATCAGCCCGAGAATGCCATACACCATGGTGTAGCCGAGCGCGACCAGCGCATATACGCTGCCGATGGTGAGGCCATTGATGAGTTGCTGGAGTAGGGTTTCCATGAGATCCGTTGCGCGGCGGATGCCGTCCTGTCGGTCGAATTCTGCAGAATCCGGCCGTCACATGAGCCGGTGGCCCGGAGCAGGCCTAAAGGGGCCGCCGGGGATCCGACCCAGGCCCAACTCGATCAATGACGATCAGGCCGGGCCCGGGTCAATAGAAATCGGCGGCCGCGAGACAGCGCCCGCCGATCCAGTCGGCTTACATCGCCGACCAGTCACCACCCTTGAACTGATAAACGGTGACGGCACCGCCGCGGATGTCGCCCTTGTCGTCGAAAGACACCGTGCCGGTCACGCCCGGGAAGTTGAGCTTTTTGATCTCGGGCGTGTACTTTGCCGGATCGGTCGAGCCGGCTGCCTGCATCGCCTTCACGAGCGCATTGGCCGCGTCATAGGCATAGGGTGAATACACCTGGACATCGGCATTGAAACGCGCCTTGTAGCGCTCGAGGAAGGCCGCCGCCCCCGGCATCTTGGCGAGTGGCACGCCCGGCATCGAGCAGTACACGTTTTCGTTGATGCCGTCGCCGGCCAGTCGGATCATCTCGGGGCTGCAACCGCCGTCACCGGTGATGAACTTGGCGGAGATTCCGAGTTGCTTCAACTGACGCAGCATCGGCCCGCCTTGGGCATCCATGCCACCGAAGAAGATCACGTCCGGATTGGCGGCACGGATCTTGGTCAGGATGGCATTGAAGTCGGTGGCGTTGTTGCTGGTGAACTCGCGCGCGACCACTTCAGCGCCGGCCGCCTTGGCGGCCTTTTCGGTTTCGTCCGCGAGACCCTGTCCATAGGCGGTGCGGTCGTCGATGATGGCGAGCTTCTTAGCGCCGAGCTTCTCGACCGAGAACTGGCCGATCGCCGTGCCCTGCTGAATGTCGTTGGCGATGGTGCGGAACACGCCGGCGAAGCCCTGCTGGGTGAAGGTCGGGTTGGTCGAGGCGGGCGAGATCATCGGGATGCCGGCCTGGTCATAAATGCGCGAGGCCGGAATCGAGGTGCCGGAGTTGAGGTGCCCGACGATGCCCTTCACGTCCTGGTCCACCAGCCGCTGGGCTACCGTGGTGCCCACCCTGGGATCGGCCTGATCGTCTTCGCCGATGAATTCGAACTTGACCTTCTTGCCCCCGATCTCGATGCCTTGTGCGTTGGCCTCTTCAAGCGCCATCCGCGAGCCGTTCTCGAGATCCTTGCCGAGGTGGGAGATATTGCCGGTCAGCGGTGCAACCCCGCCGATCTTGACGACTTCCTGTGCCTGTGCAAATGAAACACCCATACCCATGATGGCGATGGCGACAACGGTATTTTTCATGCGAGCCCTCTAGTTTGAATGACGTCCGAACGTGTATCCGCTTCGCAGGTGCGAAGCGGGCAAAATCGACAGCCTGACCGCCCACTCGCGAAAGAGCGGGCTGCGTATTTTGCCCACAAATGGCCCTCTCTTCTATGGTTTTACCGAATCTCCATGCACTCGAGTGGTGCTGCGCTGCACCAGGACGCGACCCAAGCCGCCCGGCCAATATGCACGGTGATGCTGTCGAGCAAGAGAAAGCACGCGGCATGCCAAGGCAGGGATTCAGAACATGCCCATCTCGAGACGGGCTGCCTCGCTCATCATCTCGCGGCTCCACGGCGGGTCCCACACCAGATCGACGCTGGCCGCACTCACGCCCGGGATCGCGGCCAGCTTTTGCTGTGCCTCGTCGGCGATCACCGTGCCCATGCCGCAACCTGGAGCGGTGAGTGTCATCTTGACCGCCAGATGGTAGCCGCCGTCGGGCAGCGCTTCGGCGGTGCAGGCATAGACCAGGCCTAGATTCACGATGTCGATCGGCATCTCGGGGTCGTAGCAGGTGCCAAGCTGCGCCCACGCGGCGCGTTCGATGGTTTCTGCATCGAGCGTGCCATCGCCCTCGGGCGGGACGATGGCGGGAAGTTGTGGTTCCAGCCCGAGCGCGTCGGCATTGCGCTCGTCGATGCGGTAGAGGTTGCCGGCGCTCATCACCGTGATCGAGCCGCCGAGGCGCTGGGTGATCAGCGCGTAGCTGCCTTCTTCGAGGGTATCCGGTTTGCCCCAGGGCACGCTCAACACCGCACAGTCGCGGCTCAGAACGCGGGAATCGGTTTCGCCGTAGCGTTCGCCCATGAAAGTCTCCCTATTCGGTGCGGGCCGGGGCCTGCGCGCCGATGATTGCGTTATGCAGCGTATGCCATGCAAGCGTCGCGCACTTGACCCGGGCCGGAAATTCGCGCACGCCGGCAAAGACCGCGAGCTTGCCGAGTTCGGGCTGCGCTTCGTTTTCCGCCGCGTTCGCGTCGGTCAGCATGGTGTGAAAGGCGCGAAACAGTGCTTCGACCTCGGCCACCGGCTTGCCCTTGATCGCCTCGGTCATCAGCGAGGCCGATGCGGTCGAGATCGCGCAGCCGTGGCCGACGAAGCTCGCGTCGACCACCTTGTCGCCCGCGATGCGCAGATACACGGTCAGCTGGTCGCCGCACAACGGGTTGTGGCCGTCGGCATGATGGTCGGCCTCGGGCAGGGCATGAAAATTACGCGGCTGGCGGTTGTGATCGAAGATCACCTCCTGGTAGAGCTCGCGCAGATTGCTGTCGATGTTGCTCATGGGGCGGTGCTCCGGGTGCCGAAGAGGTCTTGCGCCTTGTGTATCGCCGCGACCAGGGCGGCGATGTCGGCCTCGTCGTTATACAGGCCTAGCGAGGCACGGGCGGTGCCGGGGATCTTGAAGCGGGTCATCAGCGGCATCGCGCAGTGGTGTCCGGCTCGAATCGCCACCCCCTCACTGTCGAGAATCGTGCCGAGGTCGTGCGGATGGATGCGCTCGACCATGAACGACAGAATGCCGGCCTTGTTGGCCGCGGTGCCGATCAGGCGCACGCCAGGAATCGCGGCGAGCGCGGCGGTGGCATGCGCGAGTAGCGCGTGCTCATGCGCTGCGATGCGTTCGATGCCGATCGCGCTTACATAGTCGATGGCCGCGGCCAGCGCGACGCTGCCTGCGATGTTGGGTGTGCCCGCCTCGAAACGCTGGGGTGCGTCGGCATAGGTGCTGCCCTCGAAGCTCACGGTGCGGATCATGTCGCCGCCGCCCTGCCACGGCGGCATCGCGGCGAGCAGCCCGGCGCGGCCCCACAGCACGCCGATACCGGTCGGGCCATACAGCTTGTGGCCCGAGAACGCGTAAAAATCGCAGCCCAGCGCCTGCACGTCGACCTTGTGGTGAGCAACCGCCTGCGCGCCGTCGACCAGCACCGTCGCACCCACGGCATGCGCCTTGGCAGTAAGCATCGCAACCGGGTTGATGGTGCCGAGCGCGTTCGAGACATGGGTGATCGCGACCAGGCGGGTGCGCTCGCTCAGCAGCGCATCGAAGGCGTCGAGGTCGAGTTCGCCTGCATCGCTGATCGGTACGACCTTGATCACCGCCCCGGTCTGTTCGCACAGCAATTGCCACGGCACGATGTTGGAATGATGCTCGAGCGTGGTGAGCAGGATCTCGTCGCCCGCGCGCAGCGTGTTGCGCCCCCAGCTTTGCGCGACCAGGTTGATTGCCTCGGTGGTGCCGCGGGTAAACACGACTTCGTCCGCATGGGCGGCGTTGATGAAACGCTGCACCGTGACCCGCGAGGCTTCATAGAGGTCGGTGGCATGTTGCGACAGCCAGTGCACGCCGCGATGGATGTTGGCGTTCGACTCGCGGTAAAAGCGTCGCTCAGCCTCGATCACCGCTTCGGGTTTTTGCGTCGTGGCGCCATTGTCGAGATAAACCAGGCGGCGGCCATGCACCGGGCGCGCGAGAATCGGAAAATCATGCGCCAGCCCCAGGCGGGTCGGCGTGAGCTTGTTGACCGAAAGGTCTTCGGTGACGGCGTTCATGCCAGCTCCTCCAGCATCTCGCCCAGTGCGTCGGCGCCAGGCAGGCGCGCGAGCAGGGCTTCACGCGCGCGCTGACGCAGCGTGGGCAACTCGATGCGGGCCAGCGCCTCGGCCGCAAAGGCATAGGTGAGCAAGTGGCGCGCATGCAGCTCATCGAGTCCGCGCGAGCGCAGGTAGAACAGGCTGTCGTCGTCAATCTGGCCGACGGTCGCGCCATGGGCGCACTTCACGTCGTCGGCGTAGATCTCGAGCTCGGGCCGGGCGTCGGCTTCGGCCTGGCGCGACAGCAACAGGTTGTCGCAGCGCTGCATCGCGTCGCTGCGCTGGGCGTCCTGCGCGACGATGATGCGCCCGGCGAACACCCCGCGCGCGTTGTCGTCGACCAGCCCGCGGTAGAACTCGCGGCTGTTGCAGCGTGGGCTGGCATGCTCGATACGGGTCTGGTGGTCGACATGGCGACGGCCATCGACATGGTAGAGGCCGTTGAGCAGCACTTCGCCGCCCTCGCCGTCGAAGCGGGTGCAGATGTCATGGCGCGCGAGCCGTGCGCCGAACGACAGCGAATGCGATGCCAGCGCCGCGCCGCGAGCCTGCTGGGTATCGAGGCGGGCGATGTGGGTCGCCAGTTCGCCTTCCTGCTGCAGCTTGAGATGGCTGATATTGGTATCGGCACCGGCATCGATGCGGGTGACCACATTGGTGAGCGTTGCCGCGTCGCCGCTGTCGGGATAGTGCTCGACGATGGTGGCCCGGCTGCCGGCTTCGGCCACCACCAGGTTGCGCAGATGGCGGCTGGCCTCGTCTGCTCCGGCGATGAAAACCAGGTGAATGGTTTCTTCCAGCGCTAGTCCGCGGGCGAGGTGAATGAACGCGCCATCGGTGGCGAAAGCGGCATTCAGCGCCGCCGGGCTGTCGCCGTCGTCGCTGCTGCCGAAGGTCTGCTCGATGGCGCTGGCGGTGGCGTCGTCAGCTTGTGCCAGCGCATCGGCGAGACTGATCAGCCTGGCGCCAGCCGGCAGCGCGCCGATGGCCGAGAGCGCCGGGGCGTGGTGACCGGCGACGAACACCAGCCAGTGGCCGGGCGTGGTCTCGCCGGCGCGCAGGCGCGCGACGATGGCCGCCGGGTCGGCATGTGTGCCGGTCGCGCTGAAGACCTGTTCTTCCATGAACGCGAGCGAGGTGTGATGCCAGTTTTCCTTGCGCCGGGTGGGCCAGCCCTCGGCGCCGAAGCGATCGATGGCGCGCTTGCGCAATGCGGCGAGCCAGGGCAGGTTTGCGCCGGGCAGGGCGGGTGCGCGCGCCTTGAAATCCGCAGCCCAGCTTGCGACTGCGCTCATCGCGGACCTCCCGCGGGCGCACCGGCGGCGGCATCGCCGCCTTCGCCGATCCAGCCATAGCCTTGTTCTTCAAGCTCGAGGGCCAGTTCGCGGCCGCCCGAACGCACGATGCGGCCCTTTGCCAGCACATGCACTTGGTCGGGCACGATGTAGTCGAGCAGGCGCTGGTAGTGGGTGATCACGATCAGCGAGCGCTCCGGAGAGCGCAGGCGGTTCACGCCTTCGGCGACGATCTTGAGGGCGTCGATGTCGAGGCCGGAATCGGTTTCGTCCAGGATCGCGAGTTTCGGTTCGAGCAGCGACATCTGCAGCATCTCGTTGCGCTTCTTTTCGCCGCCCGAGAAGCCTTCGTTCACCGATCGGTAGAGGAATTCCTCCTTCATCCCGACCGCCTTCATCTCGGCCTTGACCCGGGCGAGAAAGTCGAACGCATCAAACTCGGGCAGCCCGCGATGACGGCGGGTGGCATTCACCGCGGCCTTCAGAAAGTAGGCATTCGAAACGCCCGGAATCTCGACCGGATACTGAAAGGCCAGAAACAGGCCGGCGCGCGCCCGCTCTTCGGCAGGCAGCGCCAGCAGATCGACGCCGTTCCAAGTGACGCTGCCCCCTTCGACCTGATAGGTGTCGCGGCCGGCCAGCACCTGGGCAAGGGTGCTCTTGCCCGAGCCGTTGGGGCCCATGATGGCGTGGACTTCGCCATCCTTCACATTGAGGTTGAGGCCCTTGAGGATGGCCTTGCCGTCGATTGAGGCCTTGAGATCGTTGATTTCGAGCATGTTTGATTTCTCCTTAACCGATGCTGCCTTCGAGGCTGACACCGAGCAGTTTTTGCGCCTCGACGGCGAATTCCATGGGTAGTTCCTTGAACACTTCGCGACAGAAGCCGTTCACGATCATCGACACCGCGTCTTCAGCGCTGATGCCGCGCTGCATCGCGTAGAACAGTTGATCTTCGCCGATGCGCGAGGTGGTGGCTTCATGCTCGACCCGCGCCGAGGGATGACGCACCTCGATGGTCGGAAAGGTGTGCGCCGCACAGCGGTCGCCGATCAAAAGCGAATCGCACTGGGTGTAGTTGCGCGCGCCTTCGGCCTTGGGGGTGATTCGCACCAGTCCGCGAAAAGTGTTGCTGCCGCGCCCGGCCGAGATGCCCTTCGAGAGAATGGTGCTGCGGGTGTTGCGCCCCATGTGGATCATCTTGGTTCCGGTATCGGCCTGCTGGCGATGGTTGGAGAGCGCCACCGAATAGAAATCGCCCACCGAATCGTCGCCGCGCAGGATCACGCTCGGGTACTTCCAGGTGATCGCCGAGCCGGTCTCGACCTGGGTCCACGAGATGTGCGAGCGCGGCCCGCGACAGTCGCCGCGCTTGGTCACGAAGTTGTAGATGCCGCCCTTGCCGTCCTTGTCGCCGGGATACCAGTTCTGCACGGTGGAATATTTGATCTTGGCGTCGTCGAGCGCGATCAGCTCCACCACCGCGGCGTGGAGCTGGTTTTCGTCGCGCATCGGCGCCGTACAGCCTTCGAGATAGCTGACCGATGCGCCTTCTTCGGCGATGATCAGGGTACGTTCGAACTGGCCGGTGTCTCGCGCATTGATGCGGAAATAGGTCGACAACTCCATCGGGCACTTCACCCCCTTGGGGATGAACACGAAGGAGCCGTCTGAAAACACCGCCGAGTTCAACGCCGCATAGAAGTTATCGCTGGGCGGTACCACCGAGCCGAGGTATTTGCGCACCAGCTCGGGGTGATCCTTCACCGCCTCGGAGAACGAACAGAAGATGATGCCGTGTTCGCCGAGTTCCTTTTTGAAGGTGGTGCCGACCGATACCGAGTCGAACACTGCATCTACCGCCACGCCAGCCAGGCGCGCGCGCTCATGCAGGGGCACCCCGAGCTTCTCGAAGGTGCGCAGCAGTTCGGGGTCGACGTCGTCGAGGCTCTGCGGTCCATCCTTCTTCGACTTGGGGGCCGAGTAATAGACGATGTCCTGAAAGTCGATCTCGGGAAAACTCACCTGCGCCCATTGCGGCGAGCTCATGGTGAGCCAGCGGCGGTAGGCTTCAAGCCGCCATTCGAGCATGAACTCGGGTTCGCCCTTGCGTGCCGAGATCAGGCGGATCACGTCTTCCGACAGTCCTTTGGGCACGCTGTCGGTTTCGACCTCGGTGACGAAACCGGCCGGATAGTCCTGTTCGAGGAAATTGCCGATCGGGTCGGCCTGGGTAGTGGCGCTCATGCGGATCTCCAGTTCAAGAAACGGTTTGCTTGCTGCGGCTGTCAGGTCCGCGCAGCGGATGCTCATGGCGCACGGCGTGCGCAGGCTCGGCCATGTCGGCGAGACTCACATCTTCGAGTGCGCGGCGCACCACGGTATTGATATGCAGCCAGTTCACCCGGATGCGGCAGTCCGATTCGCGTTCGCAAACGCCTGCGCTGGCGCTGCATTCGGTGAGGCCGAAGGGCTGCTCTTCGAGAGCATCGATGATTTCGGCCATCGTGATGGCGCTGGCGGGGCGGGCCAGGTTGTAGCCGCCATGTGCGCCGCGCAGGCTGTTGACCAGACCGTGGCGGGCGAGGGTCTTCAGCACCTTGCTCACGGTCGGCAACCCCAGGCCGAGACCCTCGGCGAGTTCCGCTGCGCTGAAGTGGCGTTCGGGCCGGGTCGCGATCCGGGTCATCACGAGGGTGCCGTAGTCGGTGATCTTGCTGATGCGAAGCACGCTGTAAGACCTGTATTCGGGAGTTGCCTAAATAGTACCGAAATGGTTCTGTATAGGCAAGTCCTGCGTGCGGATCATGAATTGCGTTTGATGGGGTGGGGTGTGAGGGCGGCTGGCTACCCCGAATCATCAACGCCGTCTGACCTTTACCGCAATCACGCCGATGCCGGGCTTCAGGCCCAACCCGGTCACCGCCTCACGGACACCCGGTCGGTTCGCCGACACGTTGTATAGTTTGCTGCGCAGGAAGAAACACGCTTCAAATGCGTTGGTGCGCCGGAGTAGTCCAAATCAATGATCCAGAAGACTAAAAAAATGCTTATGTGATATTGGCCCGATTTCCGCTCGTGGCTGGTTTACAAAGAAGCTTGTGTGCATGCCCGGCCAATGCCCTGAAGGCATTCTTGGGCGCTAGTTTCAAGTCGTCGAGTGTGATTCTCTCCACCTACGACCGATCAAGCCCTGATCACGAATTCAAGGAGTCCCTGATGCGCGTACTTTCCCGAGTCCTCGCCATTCTTGTCTGTACTACGGCCTTGCTGTGCTCGCCCGCAGCGCAGGCGGGCGGTTCGATCATGGTCGCTGCCGCGGCAGACCTGAAATTCGCGATGGACGAGATAGTCGCCGCCTTTCGCAAGACTCGGCCCGATGACAGGATCGAGGTGATCTATGGCTCATCCGGCAAGTTTCACACCCAGATTCAGCAGGGTGCGCCATTCGATCTCTACTTTTCAGCCGACATCGCCTTCGCCAAGAGCCTCGAGAGCGAGGGTTTCGCTGCGTCTCCGACTCGACCCTATGCGGTGGGGCGGATTGTGCTGTGGAGCAACAGCCGCGATGCGAGCAATATGAAGCTGGAGGATCTGCTCGATCCGACCATCGTCAAGATCGCAATCGCGAACCCCAGGCATGCGCCCTATGGGAGGCGCGCTGAGGAAGCGCTGCGCAGTGCCGGTTTGTGGGACAAGGTGCAGGACAGACTGGTATTGGGCGAGAACATCGCTCAGACAGCGCAGTTTGTGCAGACCGGTAACGCGCAGGTCGGCATCATCGCGCTCGCCCTGGCGTTGAACCCGACGCTCGTCAAGGCGGGCGGGTATGCCCTCATTGACGACGCGCTGCACGAGCCGCTGGAGCAGGGCTTCATCGTCACCAGGCAGGCAGCAAGCAAGCCGCTGGCGGTAGCGTTTGCCGACTTCATCTCGGGGCCCGAGGCGCGTGACATCATGGTGCGCTATGGCTTCGTGTTGCCCGACGAAGCTTCCACCAATTAGTCAGGGGTAGTCGAGATGATGCCTGCCTTCTCCAGTGCCGATTGGGCTGCGGTGTGGTTAACCTTCAAGTTGGCTGCGACCACCACGGTCATTCTGATGATCGTCGGTACGCCGATCGCCTGGTGGCTGGCGCGCACCCGGTCGAAGTGGAAAGGGCCGGTGGGGGCGCTGGTGGCACTGCCACTGGTGCTGCCCCCTACAGTGCTCGGATTCTATCTGCTGGTCGCGATGGGGCCTCACGGGCCGGTCGGTAAATTCACCACTTGGCTCGGCATCGGGACCTTGCCCTTTACGTTCCCCGGCCTGGTGGTAGGCTCGGTGTTCTATTCCCTGCCATTTGTGGTGCAGCCGGTGCAGAACGCATTCGAGACGGTCGGCGAGCGAATGCTCGAGGCGGCTGCAACACTACGCGCAAGCCCGTGGGACACCTTCTTCACTGTGGTCGTGCCGCTGGCCAAACCTGGCTTCATCACTGCAGCAATCCTCGGGTTTGCCCACACCGTGGGCGAGTTCGGGGTGGTGCTGATGATAGGCGGGAATATCCCGGAGCAAACCCGGGTGGTCTCGGTTGCAATCTACGACCATGTCGAAGCGCTGGAGTATGCAGAGGCGCACGTCCTGGCCGGCGGCATGCTTGTCTTCAGCTTTGTCGTGCTCCTGATGCTGTATTCACGCAAAGGGGCCAAAGTGTGGAAATGAGCCTACCCGGCAGCGCGCGAAGCCCCGAACCGCATGGTATCGGGGCACGGTTCAAGCTGAGCTGGGCTGGATTCGACCTCGATGTCGATCTCGAACTGCCGGGCCGCGGAGTGACCGCATTGTTCGGTCAATCCGGGTCGGGCAAGACTACCCTGTTGCGTTGCATCGCCGGCTTGCAACGTGCTGATCAGGCTCGCCTGCGATTCGGCAACGAAACCTGGGAAGACGCCGAACAAGGCCTATTCGTGCCGACCCACAAACGCCCGATCGGCTACGTATTTCAGGAAGCCAGTCTGTTTCCGCATCTTTCCGTGGCAAGAAACCTTGCATTTGGTCAGAAACGCATTGCGCCGGCTGAACGCAAGGTCTCGCTCGAGGCCGCGGTCGAGTTGCTCGGCATCGGACATCTGCTTGAGCGAATGCCTGAAACCCTTTCCGGTGGTGAGCGCCAGCGCGCCGCCATCGCGCGCGCGTTGGCAACCAGTCCACGCTTGTTGCTGATGGATGAGCCGCTGGCAGCCCTCGATCTGAAACGCAAGCGCGAAATTTTGCCCTACCTTGAGCGACTGCATGACGAGTTGGAGATTCCAGTGCTCTATGTCAGCCATTCACCGGACGAGGTGGCACGCCTTGCGGATTATCTGGTCGCGCTGGATGGCGGGCGGGTAGTCGCGCATGGCCCGCTGGCCGAGATCCTGGCACGGCTCGATCTGCCGATCCAGTTGGGTGAGGATGTTGGTGTCGTGCTCGATGCACAGGTCGGTGGCGTCGATGCCCAATGGCATCTGGCGCGGGTCGATTTTGCTGGTGGATCAGTGTGGACGCGTGACCGTGCGCTTGCGCCGGGCAAGCGGGTACGGGTACGGGTGCTTGCACGCGACGTTAGCCTTTCCGTTGCCGAGCCGGGCCCGAGCAGCATCCAGAACGTGTTTTCGGGTGTGGTCGAGTCGCTGGGGGATGACGAGCACCCTGGTCTGTTGCTGGTATGGGTTCAGGTAGGTGCGACCCTCTTCGTCGCCCGTCTGACTCGGCGCTCGGCAGCGCAACTGGGGGTTGAAATCGGCCTGCGGGTACATGTGCAGGTGAAATCGGTGGCCTTGATGGAGTGATGGCCTGAGCGGGTGGGTACGCAATAAATGGTTGTAATGTGTATCGATACAGTGCATAGTGTCGGCCAGCGATCTTCAAGTAGCTAGTTGCTGTCTGGTTCAGTATCCGCACTACCGCGTGCTCCTGCCTTCATCACTCCGCCGTCTTGAGCTTCGCCCTCTTTTAAGGGCACGTCCCTTTATTTAAATTTTTGGATGTTCAAGATATGGCAAACGGTACTGTGAAGTGGTTCAACGATTCCAAGGGCTTCGGTTTCATCACCCCGGAAGGCGGCGGTGAAGATCTCTTCGCCCACTTCTCTGCAATTCAAAGCCAGGGTTTCAAGACCCTGCAAGAAGGTCAGCGCGTCTCGTTCGACGTTGCGACCGGCCCGAAGGGCAAGCAAGCTGCGAACATTCGCGCTGCTGAGTAATCAGGCTTGGCCGGGTGTGCATCGCACGCCCGGACATTGCCTCGAAGCCGGCTGGGGTATCCCTTGGTCCGGCAACGGATGAGCCCGGCATCTGTCGGGCTTTTTCTTTTGTGTTGTGCCAACCCAGGGAGCTTGCATTTGGCCAAGGAAGAACTCATTGAGATGAACGGCGTGGTGGACGAAGTTCTGCCCGATTCGCGTTATCGCGTCACCCTAGAAAATGGTCACAACCTGGTTGCCTATACGGCAGGAAAGATGCGCAAGCATCGTATCCGCATCATCGCCGGCGACAAGGTTTCGCTTGAATTGTCACCTTATGACCTCGGCAAGGGACGGATCACTTTCCGTCACATCGAAGGTCGTGCACCCATGACGCCCGCGCGGCGCAGGCATTGATCGATTCATAGCGCAGCCGGCCGCAAAGGGCGGGTTCGGGCGCTGGTTTCACGATGCTTCAGCCTCAAGCATTTGGCCCCGTTGCCGGGTGACAAATGCTCGAGGATGTTCCGGATCAGGTTCCAAAGAAGTCCCGCACCTTTTCCATCCAGCTCTTGGCCTTGGGGTTGTGACGATCCACGTCGCCACTCGAGACCTCTTCGAACTCGCGCAGCAGCTCTCTTTGGCGTTCGGTGAGCTTCACCGGTGTCTCGACCACGACATGGCACATCAGGTCGCCCTGGGCATGCGAGCGCACATTGCGGATACCCTTGCCGCGCAGGCGGAAGGCCCTGCCACTCTGGGTTTCAGCCGGAATCTTGAGCCGCGCCATGCCTTCCAGCGTGGGAATCTCGATCTCGCCACCCAAGGCTGCAGTGGTGAAGCTGATCGGCATTTCGCAGTGCAGGTCGTCGCCTTCGCGCTGAAACACCGGATGCTGGCGAATATGAATCTCGACATATAGATCGCCCGACGGACCACCGTTTACCCCAGGCTCGCCATGACCCGCGTGACGAAGGCGCATGCCTTCGTCGATGCCGGCCGGAATCTTGACCTCGAGGGTCTTGTGACCCTTGACCCGTCCCGCGCCACGACAGGTGGTGCAGGGGTCGGGAATGATGCGACCGGTGCCGTGGCACTTAGGGCAGGTCTGCTGAATCGAGAAGAAGCCTTGCTGAACGCGAACCTGACCGGCACCGTTACAAGTGGGGCAGGTTTGCGGCTGGGTGCCGGGTTTCGCGCCCGTGCCATGACAGGTGCCACATTCGTCAACGGTCGGGATGCGGATGGTCTTCTCGGATCCGCGCGCCGCCTCTTCGAGCGAAATCTCGAGGTTGTAGCGCAGGTCGGCACCGCGATAGACGTTCGATCGCCCGCCACGCTGGCCGCCACCGAAGATGTCGCCGAAGATGTCCGAGAACGCGTCGGCAAAGCCGTCAAAACCTTGCTGGCCGCCTCGCCCGGCGCCCATCGACGGGTCTACCCCGGCATGCCCGTAGCGGTCGTAGGCAGATTTCTTCTCCGGATCGGAGAGCATCTCGTAGGCTTCGCTGAGTTCCTTGAACTTTTCTTCGGCCGCCTTGTTGTCGGGGTTGCGGTCGGGGTGGTGCTTCATCGCGAGCTTGCGATAAGCCTTCTTGATATCTTCGGGCGAGGCGTCGCGATTGACACCCAATACCTCGTAATAGTCGCGTTTCGACATGTGTTAAGTCCAGTACGAACATCTGACAGCAAAGCGAAAGTCGGGAACCCGTTTTGCGACGGTGTTCCCGACTTGTCGTGATTACAGCCCGATCAGTTGATGCGTCGGCGTTCGGCTGCGTCCGGCCCGAATGATACGGGTTTGGCGCGGGCGCCACAAACCGGCTGACACCGCCGCCGGCCGGCGCAAATGAGCGGGCACGATGCCGGCGCTTACTTCTTGTCGTTCACTTCGGTGAACTCGGCATCGACGACGTCGGGATCGGCCGCCTTGCTGCCCTGCTGGCTTCCGCCACCGCTGGCTTCGGCACCTGCTTCCTGCTGCGCCTGGGCATACATCTGCTCGCCCAGCTTTTGGCTGGCGGTGGCCAGAGCCTGACTCTTGGCCTCGATCTCGGACTTGTCGTTCGACTTGAGGGCCGCCTCGGCATCCTTGACGGCCTGTTCGATCTTGCCCTTGTCCTCGGCGCTGACCTTGTCGCCATACTCTGTGAGCGCCTTCTTGACCGAGTGGATCAGCGCGTCGCACTGGTTGCGGGTATCGACCAGTTCGTGTGCGCGCTTGTCTTCTTCGGCATGGGTCGCTGCGTCGCGCACCATGCGCTCGACCTCATCGTCCGACAGGCCGGAGTTGGCTTTGATCGTGATCTTGTTTTCCTTGCCGGTGGCCTTGTCCTTGGCCGATACATGCAGAATGCCGTTGGCGTCGATGTCGAAGGTGACCTCGATCTGCGGCATGCCGCGCGGTGCCGGCGGAATGTCAGACAAGTTGAATTGGCCGAGGCTCTTGTTGCCCGCTGCCATTTCACGCTCGCCCTGCAGTACATGAATCGTCACCGCATTCTGGTTGTCGTCGGCGGTCGAGAACACTTGGCTCGCCTTGGTCGGGATCGTGGTGTTCTTCTGGATCAGCTTGGTCATCACGCCGCCCAGGGTCTCGATGCCCAGCGAAAGCGGGGATACGTCGAGCAGTAGCACGTCTTTTACTTCACCCTGCAGCACGCCGCCCTGAATCGATGCACCCACGGCCACGGCCTCGTCCGGGTTCACGTCACGACGCGGTTCCTTGCCGAAGAACTCCTTGACCTTGTCGATGACCTTGGGCATGCGGGTTTGGCCGCCGACCAGGATCACGTCATCGATGTCGGTGACCTTGACGCCTGCATCCTTGAGCGCAATGCGGCAGGGCTCGATGGTGCGCTCGATCAGGTCTTCGACCAGGGCCTCGAACTTGGCGCGGGTGATCTTGATCGCGAGGTGCTTCGGGCCATTGGCATCTGCTGTGATGTAGGGCAGGTTGACCTCGGTCTGGCTGCCCGACGACAGTTCGATCTTGGCCTTCTCGGCCGATTCCTTGAGGCGCTGGAGCGCGAGCACATCGTTCTTGAGATCGACGCCTTGTTCCTTCTTGAACTCGGTGACGATGTAATCGATGATGCGCTGGTCGAAATCCTCACCACCCAGGAAGGTGTCGCCGTTGGTGGCCAGCACTTCGAACTGGTGCTCACCGTCGATGTCTGCGATCTCGATGATCGAGATGTCGAAGGTACCACCGCCAAGGTCGAACACCGCGATCTTGGAGTCGCCCGGCTTCTTGTCCATGCCGAACGCCAACGCAGCCGCGGTTGGTTCGTTGATGATGCGCTTTACTTCCAGCCCGGCAATCCGGCCGGCGTCCTTGGTGGCCTGGCGCTGGCTGTCGTTGAAGTAGGCCGGTACGGTGATGACCGCTTCGGTCACTTCCTCGCCCAGGTAGTCTTCAGCGGTCTTCTTCATCTTGCGCAGCACTTCGGCCGAAACCTGCGGCGGTGCAATCTTCTTGCCGCGCACTTCAACCCAGGCGTCGCCGTTGTCGGCCTTGGCAATGGTGAAGGGCATCAGATCGATGTCCTTCTGAACTTCCTTCTCCTCAAAGCGACGCCCGATCAGTCGCTTGATCGCATAGAGGGTGTTTCTGGCGTTGGTGACCGCCTGACGCTTGGCCGGTGCGCCGACCAGAATTTCACCGTCTTCGGCGTAGGCGACGACCGACGGGGTCGTGCGCGCGCCTTCGGAGTTTTCGATGACCTTGGGGCTACCGCCTTCCATGACGGAGACGCAACTATTGGTTGTACCCAGGTCGATACCGATGATCTTTGCCATGTTCAATGTCCTTGTAAATTCGATTTTGTGGGGCCCCGACTGCAGCGTGACCTTGCGTTGAGTTCAATATGAGGCGATTTGGCGCATTTTCAATCGCTGGCAGCTATGAAGTTGGTGCCTTGGAAACCACGACCATGGCAGGACGCAACACGCGCTCATGCAGCATGTAGCCCTTCTGGAGCACGGTGAGGACGGTGTTCGGCTCGCCTTCGGCCGGGACCGCGCTGATGGCCTGGTGACGATTGGGGTCGAACTTCTGGCTGAGCGGGTTTTCGTCGCTTACACCGGCCGACTCGAATGCCGAGACGAGTTGCTTGAGCGTCAGTTCGACGCCCGCCTTGAGGCTTTCGAGGGTCTGGTTCTCGGTTGCCAGCGCGGCTTCGAGGCTGTCCTTGACCGGCAGCATCGCGTTGGCGAACTTCTCGGCGGCAAACTTCGATGCCTTGGCGATGTCTTCCTGAGCACGTCTGCGAACGTTTTCGGTTTCGGCCTTGGCACGCAGCCACGCATCGTGATGTTCGGCAGCCTTCAGCTCGGCCTCGCGCACAATCGCTTCAAAGCTGGGCATGGTATCGGGTGCAGTTGCGCCCTCGAGCTCGACTGAAACCTCGTTGTTGCTTGCCTGCGGCTCACCAATGGCTTGTTCTACCGCCTCGACAGGCGGGTTTTCCGGGGTGGGCGGGGTGTTTTCCTGCATGGGTCGCTGCTCCGTCTTATCGGTTACCGCCACGATCTGGGGGCAGTCGCCGGTATTTCAAGTGCAGACGATGGTTTTTCGTGCCATGCGCCGGGGCTGAGTTTCTCAATGTGCACCACCTCATGGTCTATCGTGCAAGAATAGTGAGCATTGGGCGTGCAACTTTTCCGCGAGTCGTTCACGGTTTACAGATGAGTGAAATCCCGCAAAAAATAGGCAAATACCGGATCATCAAGGAGATCGGCAGGGGTGCGACAGCGGTCGTCTACCTCGCCGAAAATCCGCATTACCCTGAGCCGGTCGCGGTCAAGCATATTCGCTTCAAGGACAGGTCCAAGGACGAGGCAAAGTGGAACCGCCGGCTGTTGAAGTTGCTCAAGGCCGAAGAGGCAGTTGCGAAACGCCTGGATCACCCCAACATCATTCGCATTTTCGAAGCGGTCACGCTGCCCGAGGAAGCCTATGTGGTGATGGAGTACTTTCCCGGTGGCACGTTGGAGCGCTACTGCGGCTTCGAGCATCTGCTGCCGGTGCATCGGGCGATCGGGATCGTATTCAAGTGTTGCATGGCGCTCGATCATGCGTTCATGAAGGGTGTGGTGCATCGCGACATTAAGCCGGCCAATATCCTTGTTGACGAAAACGACAACGTAAAGATCACCGACTTCGGACTTGCGCTCAACATCAACAAGAAGATCGACACCGATTCAACCTTCATCATGGGGGTCGGCTCGCCGGCTTACATGAGCCCCGAACAGATCAAGAGTTACCCGCTCAATCAGAAGACCGATATTTACTCTCTGGGCGTGGTGCTCTTTCACCTTTTGAGCGGTCGCCTGCCGTTTCGGGCGGCAAATCCGGCCCAGCTGATCTACAAGATCATCAACGTCGACCCGCCCTCGGTCGCGCAACTCAACCCCGATTTGCCCGAAGCCATCGATTCGGTCATCACCAAGGCGCTCGCCAAGGATCTCTACTCGCGCTATAAAAATGGTGCGGAGTTTGCGAAGGATTTGTCGGCGGTGCGCTACAAGATCCTCGACGACAAGTTCAAGCCGCCCGACACCAGTCGTTTTGCGGTGCTGCGCAAGATGAGCTTCTTCACCGAGTTCGACGACATCGACCTGTGGGAGGTGCTGCGCCTTTCGTCATGGCGCAAGGCCGAGGCGCGCACGCTGCTCTATCGCGAGGGCGACAGCGATCAGCGCTTTGGAATGGTGCTCGAAGGGGAGGTCGAAATCTCGATTGACGGGAGGCAGGTTGCATGCCTGGGTGCGGGCGAGGTTTTCGGCGAGCTCGCCTGGCTAGATAGTGTCGATCACCGCCATCTCGCGACGATCATTTCCATCGAGCCGACGACATATATCGAGATCAGCCCGGCGGCGCTTGCACTCGCAACCGAGGAGGTTCTGGAATTATTCCGCTCCCGTCTTGCCACGGTCGTGACCAAGCGGCTTGCCGCCACTGCACGAGAGCTCTCGCGCGGAAAGGCAGCCGCGGTCAGAGCCGAACATACCGCAAGCGGTGGGCTTGATTTGCAACTGGTGGATAACTGAGCGAATCTGGTTGTTAGGGCTTTGTTGCGGCGCCGGATTTGCGCTCAGCTGACCAGTTTTCTACACGCTCAGGTCGATCTGGCTTACCGTCCCGACCGAGCCGTTTTCGCGCAAATTGACGCTGCTTGTGCGCATCAGCCCCAGCGTCTCATTTGCGCCGTTGCGCAGGTCGAACGGGGTTGCGACATTGCCAAGGTATAGCGCACCCACCCCCGCCTGTGCCAGCGTTTCGAGCTCACCCTCGCCGTTTTGGTCCGGTCGCCAGATATGTAGCTGGGAGAATGCCGGGTCAGCTTCGTCGATCCAGCCATTGCCGTCGCTGTCGAGCAGCGCCAGTTCGTCAAAGCCGGCGCCGGTCGTCGGTCCGAACAATTCCTTGCCGTTGTCGATTCGTCCATTGGCGTTGCGGTCGATGGTCAGAAAACCGGTGCCGCCGGCCAGCATCGGAATCTGGTCGAGACTGCCGTCAGCGTCGAGATCGAACGCAAAGCGCAGGTCGGAAAGCGCTCCTGCAGGCCCGCCAAAGTCGAGCACCAGCGGGTCCTTGAGCTGCTGCACTGCATCGCCTGCAGTGAAGCGCACATTGATCGACTCGGCGTAGCTGCGCTGCATCGAAAAACCGACCTCGAAGCTGATTTCGCGTCCATCGGTCGTTCGCACCGTTCCCTGCGCGGCGAAGCTCACCTGTTCGAACTCGATCCGGCTCGAACTGAACTCATAGTCGATGCCGAATCCGGCGCGCGGTGCTGCGCTCGCGGCGGCGCCTGCGCCGTTGCCAGCGCCTGAAGCGCCCTTGCCCGGATCGCGCAGTTCCTCCATCGAAAAGAGCTTGACCGGCTTGCCGGTCATGAACTCGATCATCAGACGCAAGACCTTCAGGCGCGGATCGCTGTCGAGCGGATCAGTTTCTTCGGCGACCGCCTCGCTTTGCTGTGCGGCGAGCCCTGCATTCGAGAACGCAACCTCCGGCCGCGGCGCACGCGCGCCTTCGAAGTCGGTCTGACGCAGCAAGCCGGGGGCGGTCGGGTTTGCACGCCCAGCTCCCCGGCCACGCTCGCCCGACCACATCTCGAGCCGCTCGGAGACCTCTGTGTGCTGGAATGCGAGATGTGATGATTGAAGCTGTACGTTCGATGCAGCGATTTTCATGGGGGAGCTCCGGGCTTCGCGTCTGTTATCTAATTAACGGCCGCGGCGCCAAAAAGTTTAGGGTTCGCGTTTGTCCGGTATTTGGCATGGCCGCAGGTGCTAGAATCCGGCCTCGATTTTGGCAAGGTGGATCGTGATCATGAGTCCGCGATCTTCAATGACCATTGCCTATACAAGAAGTTTTTGATTTTTCAGATATTTCGGGTTTTTTGCTGATGCTATAATCGAGCCCGATTCACGACTGTCGCCTCTTAGCGAATGCAACTTTACGCCCTCGGCCTGAACCATCACACGGCGCCCCTCACGATACGTGAGCGGGTGGCGTTTCAGCCTGAGCACATCGACAATGCGCTGCATGACCTGACTCGTGAGAGAAAAGTGCGTGAGGCGGCAATCCTGTCCACCTGTAATCGCACCGAGCTCTATTTCGCGACCGAAGAGCCCCAGCATGCGGCGGACTGGCTGGCGCGCTTTCACCACCTTGCGCTCAACGAGGTGTCGCCTTATCTGTATTCATATCCGCAGCGTGATGCCATCCGGCATGTGTTCAGGGTCGCCAGCGGCCTCGATTCGATGGTGCTGGGTGAGCCGCAGATACTTGGTCAGGTCAAGGAAGCGGTGCGGCGTGCAGAAGAGGCCGGCACCATGGGCACGCTGCTGCACAAGCTGTTCCAGAACACCTTCGCAGTGGCCAAGGAGGTGCGCTCGAG
>JAEUNS010000048.1 GCA_016790005.1 Zoogloeaceae bacterium | reverse complement strand
GGCGCACCACTCAACACCCCGTCGGCGGGGCGGCTGCCGGCGGCCTGCCACAAGGCCTCGCGACGATTGCCGGCAAGCGCGTTCAGCGCGCCGGCGCTTGCCAGCAGCGACACCGTTGCCGGGTCGAGTTGGGCGCGTTGTGCAAGGTCGTCCACGCTCGCGAAGGGTTGCCCGGCGCGCGCAGCGACAATCTGCGTGGCCAGCTCTTGCGCCAGCCCCTTGACCCTGCCCAGCCCGAGACGCACCGCCGGCTTAGCCGATGTGCCGGGCTCGCTGCCTTCGACCGGCTCGAGACATGACTCGGCCAGGCTGACGGTGACATCGGGCGAACGCACCACCACGCCATGGCGGCGGGCATCCTGGATGAGCTGCGAGGGCGAATAAAAACCCATTGGCTGGCTGTTGAGCAGGCCGCACAAAAAGGCAGCCGGCTCGAAACATTTCAGCCAGGCCGAGAAATAAACCAGCAAGGCGAAGCTGGCCGCGTGTGACTCCGGAAAGCCGTAGCTGCCGAAGCCTTCGATCTGGCTGCACAGGCGCTCGGCAAAAACCGGGCTGTAGCCGTGCTCGGCCAGGCCGGCGAGAAGCTGTTCGCGATAGCGCTCGAGCTCGCCCTTTCGGCGCCAGGCACCCATCGCACGGCGTAGCTGGTCGGCCTCGCCGGGGGTGAAGCCGGCGGCCACTACCGCGAGCTGCATCACCTGTTCCTGAAAGATCGGCACGCCCAGGGTGCGTTCGAGCACCGACTGCACCCCGTCGCCCGCTCCTTTCGCATTGCCGCGTTCAGGGCGGGGGTAGTCGATGGTTTCGTTGCGCGCGGCACGCGCCCTGGCCTCGAGATAGGGGTGCACCATGCCGCCCTGGATCGGGCCGGGACGCACAATCGCGACTTCGACCACCAGGTCGTAGAAGCGCCGGGGCCGCAGGCGCGGCAACATCGTCATCTGGGCCCGCGATTCGACCTGGAACACCCCGACCGAATCTGCGCGCGACAGCATCGCATACACCTCGGGCTCCTCGCGCGGAATGTCGGCAAGCGTCAGCGGGCGGGCACGCCAGGCCGATACCAGGGCCAGGCTGCGGCGCAGCGCCGAGAGCATGCCCAGGGCCAGCACGTCGATCTTGAGCAATCCGAGGGTGTCGAGATCGTCCTTGTCCCACTGGATCACGGTGCGATCGGCCATGGCGGCGTTCTCGATTGGCACCAGCTCGTCGAGCCGGCCGCGCGCGATCACGAAGCCGCCCACGTGTTGCGACAGGTGGCGTGGAAAGCCCATCAACTCGGTGGCGAGCTCCACCAGCAGCAGCACCGTCGGGCTGGTGGGGTCGAGCCCGGCTTCTGCGAGGCGCTCGGGCAAAATCCGGCGGCCATCGAACCAGAAGTGATCGCGGGTGAGGCGCTCGATCTGGTCGAGCGGAAAGCCCAGCGCCCGACCCACGTCGCGCAGGGCGCTGCGCGGGCGGTAGCAGGTTACGACCGCGGTCAGCGCAGCACGCTCGCGGCCATACTTTGCGTAAAGATACTGGATGACTTCTTCGCGCCGGCTGTGCTCGAAATCGACATCGATGTCGGGCGGTTCGTTGCGCTCGCGCGAAATGAAGCGTTCGACCAGCATGATGCCCAGTTGCGGATCGACCTCGGTGATGCCCAGCGCCCAGCACACCACCGAATTCGCAGCCGAGCCACGCCCCTGGCACAGGATGTCGCGGCTGCGGGCGAAGCGCACGATGTCATGTACGGTCAGAAAATAAGCCTCGTAATTCAGATCTGCGATCAATGCGAGTTCATGCTCGATCTGGGCCCGCACCTTGGGCGGTGCAGGGTCGATGGTTTGGGCAGGCTTTGCAGGCGCCATTTCGCCATCGGCCAACCCGGAGGCAACCTGGCGGTAACGCCAGCGCAAACCCTGCTCGACCAGATGGCGCAGCCAGGTGCGCGGGCTGTGGCCATCGGGGGTGATTTCGGCCGGATACTCATAGCGCAGCTCATCCAGATCGAAAGTGCATTGTGCGGTGATCTGCAGCGTGGCCTCGAGCAGCTGGGCCGGATAGCGGCGCGCCAATACCTGGCGCGGGTGGAGCCGGCGTTCGGCATTGGGCGCCAGCGCCATGCCCGCCTCGGCGACCGTGGTGCACAGCCGGGTGGCTGCCAGCACATCGGCCAGGCGACGGCGCGAGCGATCATGCATCAGCACGGCACTGCTGGCGATCGCGGTGATCCCGGCCTGCTCTGCAACCGCAAGCAGGGTCTGCAGCCGCATGCCGTCGTCCGGCCCGCGGGCAAGGCTGATGGCCAGCGCGGCCCTGTCGCCAAACATGCCCCGCAACCAGCGGGCATCCTCCACCAGTTCGGCCACATCGAGCAGGGGCGCGAAAGGTGGAATCAAAATCGCGATGCAGTTGGGGATGCCGGCACCCAGATCTTGGCGGGTCAGGCGATAGCTGCCCTTTGCAGCGCTCCGCCGCCCCTGGGTGATCAGCCGCGACAGCTGCGCATAGCCGTCGCGGTCACGCGCAAGCAGCACGATGCGCGGGCCATCGGCAAGCCCGATCTCGGTGCCGATGATCAGCCTGAGCGCGAGGCCTTGGCTACGAACGGCCTGATAGGCGCGCACCACCCCGGCAAACGAACATTCGTCGGTAATCGCCAGTGCGGCATAGTCAAGCTCGGCTGCGCGTGCCACCAGCTCTTCGGGATGCGAGGCGCCGCACATGAAGCTGAAATTGCTCAGGCAATGGAGTTCGGCGTAGGCGGGCAGGGCGGGTGGAGGATCCGATTTGTAGCTATACATAAATACAGTATAGCGTTCGCCAGCGGGCAGGTGAGAGATGAGAAATCTCGAACAATCATCGTTGATGAACACTCAACGCCAGTCGATCCTCAGTTGGCGAGTGATCAAAGCGCGGCGATCAAGGTAACCGTCGTGCCCGGCGACTCACTGCGCTGAACGCTGACGTCAGCAACCCGGCTATTGGTACGCGCACAAAGTACGGCAATCTGCCGTATTATATTTCGCAGGAGGAACACGTAATGCCCACAGCTATCAATACCGCCCGGCTCGAAGCCCGGATCAGTACCGATCTGCATGCGATGCTTAAACGAGCAGCTGAACTTCAGGGGCGGACCATGACTGATTTCGTGGTCGCAGCCGTGCAGGATGCCGCTCAGCGCGCCATCGAGCAGGCAGAGGTCATCCGTCTTTCGCGCGCCGATCAGGAGCGCTTTGCGCAGGCGCTGCTATCGCCGCCGCAACCAGCCCCGGCCTTGGAACGTGCTTTTGCCCGTCACCGTAAGCTCCTACGTGCTGAATGAGCAAGCCACCTTTCCTCGTCGCGCCGCTTGATGCCGCGCATGACCGTAACGGGTTCCGCAGTGGTTCCGATCCGCTCGACCGGTACTTGCGAGAGCAAGTGACCCAGGACATCCGGCGTCGCGTGGCAGCCTGCTTCGTGGCGCTGGCTGATCGGCAGCGCATCGCCGGCTATTACACCCTCGCTTCGGCAAGTCTGATGCTGACCGATCTCCCGGCTGACATCAGCAAGAAGCTTCCACGGTATCCGACTGTGCCAGCCGTTCGCATGGGGCGCCTGGCTGTTGATGAGTCATTCAGTGGACAGGGGCTCGGCGGCGCACTGCTGGCCGATGCGCTCGAGCGGGCCACCCTTTCCGAGATTGCCTCGTATGCCTTGATGGTCGATGCCAAGGATGGCAACGCGGCGGCCTTCTACGGGCATCATGGTTTCATCACGCTGCCTGACTCTCCGCTGACGCTGTTCCTTCCTTTGGCGACCGTGCCGGGATCCCGGAAACCGAAAAATTGAGCATGCCGAGCTGAATTGACGGCATTATTCTTGGATTCAACACGGCGCGCAGCCCTACATCAAAATCTGCCCAACCCAAGCTCCGCACACACCATGACTCGCATATCCCTCGGCCCGCAGCCCGATTGCGCCGTGCACTACATCATCGAACCCTTTCGACCCGGGGCGCATCTTTTTCGGGTGACCTGTGTCGTCGCTTCGCCCGATCCGGCAGGGCAGATCCTGTGGCTACCGGCATGGATTCCGGGCAGCTACATGATCCGCGAGTTCGCCCGCAACATCGTGTCGATCCGGGCCGAGTCTGGCGGGCGCGAGTTGGTGCTCGACAAGCTCGACAAGCACACCTGGCGTGCGGCCAGCCTGCCCGCTGCCGCCGCGCTGACGGTGACTTGCGAGGTGTATGCGTGGGATCTGTCGGTGCGCGCGGCGCACCTGGACGCCACCCACGGCTTCTTCAATGGCACTAGCGTGTTTTTGGCGGTCGAGGGCAAGACCGCAGAGGCATGCACGGTCGACATCCTGCCGCCCGCAGGCCAGGGCTTTGACGACTGGCGGGTGGCCACCATGCTCGATGCAGTCGAAGACTTTGCCCACCGCCCCGGCCCGCAGGGCTTTGGTCGCTACCGGGCGGCAGACTATGACGAGCTGATCGACCACCCGGTCGAAATGGGCACCTTCACCCAGGCTCACTTCGACGCCTGTGGTGTGCGCCACGAGATCGCGATCACCGGCCGGCACGACTGCGACCTCGAACGCCTGTGTGCCGATCTGAAGAAGATCTGTAGCTGGCAGATCGGCCTCTTCGGCGCGCCGGCACCGGTGAAACGCTATCTGTTCATGGCGATGATCGTGGGCGAGGGCTATGGCGGTCTCGAGCACCGGGCCTCGACTGCGTTGCTGGCCAATCGGGCCGATCTGCCGTTCAAGGGCATGAGTGGTCTGCCGGATGGCTACAAGACCTTCCTGGGGCTGTGCAGCCACGAGTATTTCCACACCTGGAACGTGAAGCGCATCAAGCCGGCCGCGTTCGTCCCGTATGCGCTCGACCGCGAGAACCATACCCGGCTGCTGTGGGTGTTCGAAGGCTTCACCTCTTATTACGACGATCTGGCGCTGCTGCGTGCCGGGGTGATCGGCGTCGATGACTACCTGGGCCTGCTCGCCAAGACGATCTCGACGGTGCAGCGCGGCAGCGGACGCCTGCGCCAGAGCGTGGCCGAATCGTCCTTCGATGCCTGGACCAAATACTACCGCCAGGATGAAAACGCGCCGAATGCGATCGTGAGCTACTACGCCAAGGGTTCGCTGATTGCCCTGGCGCTGGACCTGAAGTTGCGCGCGCTGAGTCAGAGCCGGTGCAGCCTCGATGAGCTGATGCGGATGCTGTGGACGCGCTATGGCCAGACCGGGGTCGGTGTGGGCGAGGACGATGTTTTCGCGCTGGTTGCCGAGTTGATCGAAGCCCATGCACCGCGCAGCGGCCGCAAGCTGTCGCGCTGGCTCGAACAGGCGGTGTTCGGCACCGAAGATCTGCCGCTCGCGCGGTTGCTGAAGGACTTCGGGGTTTCACTGACGTTCGAAGCCGCAAGCACCGGTCCGGCGCTCGGGGTGAAGCTAGCAGGTGGCAATGGCGATGCCAGACTGGCGCAGGTGTTCGACGACGGTCCGGCGCAGAAAGCGGGCTTGTCGGCCGGGGATGTGTTGATCGCGCTGGATGGCCTGAAATTGTCCGCGGGCAATCTCGAGGGGCTGCTGGCACGGCTCAAGCCCGGGGAAAGAGTGAGCATGCATGCGTTCCGGCGTGACGAGTTGATGTGCTTCGAGGTCGAACTGGCCGCCGCCCCGGTCGATGTCGCGCGCCTGGCGCTGAAGCCCCGACCGTCGAGAGAGCAGCAAGTGTTGCAGGCGGGGTGGCTTGGCGCGCATGGGCCGGATCGATAGCCGCTTGATGGGTCGGGGCGATCAACCGAAATAGCCGTGTATGTACCAGCCGCCGGGCTCGTCGAGTGACCGGAAAACCCACCACAGCGCGTCGTCCCGGCAGCGGGCGATGTAATAGTCGCGCCGTATGTCGCGCCCGTCCCACCAGCCGGATTCGATGCGCTCCGGCCCACTCAGGAAGCTCAGTTGGTCGATTGTCGCGAGGGGCCGGGGTTCGTTCAGCAACCAGGCCGGTCGCTGCCCGGGTGAATGCTGCGGCACCCCCATCGGGCCTCCCGGATGGGCGGCAAACCAGGCCGCTTCGGGCCGGTGCCCGGCCTGCGTGCGCAGGCTGAAGACCGCGTCCTTACCCAGGCGTGCGTACAAGCGGTCGACCAGGCGCAGCGCGCTGTCGCGTGCCTCGCCCGGGTCGCCAAACAAGTCCTGGCTGCGTGCGGGCTGAAAGACAGGGTTGTCGGCATGCAGCCGCAATGCCTCGACCGGGG
>JAEUNS010000034.1 GCA_016790005.1 Zoogloeaceae bacterium | reverse complement strand
TCGGTGATCGTTACGTTCGAGATCCAGTTTGCGTCGCTGTCGGGTTCAGCATCGATCGGTAGCCAGTGTCCGCGCAAATTGGCGCGATCGATCTCGCCATGGCCCGCGTAATAGACCAGCAGGTTGTCGTCTTCGGTGAGTTCCTTGCGTAGTTTGTTGAGTGCCGACAGCATCGCGTAGCGGTCGGCATTGGTCAGCAGGGTGACCGTGTAGCCATATTTTTGTGACAGTAGATCGGCCACGGCCTTCGCGTCGGCAACGGCGGTGTCGAGCTTGGGCAGCATCTTGTAGTCCTGGTTGCCAATCACCAGGGCGTGATAGCGTCCGAACTTTATCCCCGCAACATAGGATGGAAACACCGCCGGCGCCTGCGTCGCAGAAAACTCGGGCACCAGCATGAACTCGAGCGCGGCCCGCTTGCCCTGGCGGTCGACCGCCACCAGGTTCACCGGGGTCTGGTTGCCCTGCATTGCGATGCTGGTCTTGAACATCCCGAGCTCATCGGTGTTCTGGCTGATGTCGTTGATGGTGAAGGACAGGAGTCCGGCGGGAGCCGTGACCTTGCCGACCAGCTCACGCACGCTCGGATTGCCGCGGATCTTGACCGTGGCGGGGCTGCGGGTGAGCACGACCGGCGGGTCGATCAGCTGGATACTGGGGGCTTCGATTGCAGGACCCTGAACGCTCGCGACCGGCGTACCCTGCGGCGGGCGTGCTTCGAGCGCCGCCAGGCGTTGTTGGTAGTCCCGGGCTTCCCGCTGGACGCGGGCAATCTCTTCGCGCTGTCGCGCCAGCTCCTGTTCGCTGAGCTTGAGCTGTGCTTCGAGCGCCCGCACCGAGGCGGATTCGGCCGCACCGGCGCTCGTGCGCGCCCGATCGAGCTGGTCGCGCAGGCTGTCTTGCCTCGCCTGATCTTCGCGCGCCCGGGCTTCGCGCGCGGCAAGCTCGGCCTCGCTTTCGATCAGGCGACCGCGAGCCTGTTCGAGCTGGTCGCGCAGCGAGGCTGTCTCGGATTCCAGTGACTCCAGCTGACGGCGATACTGTTCAACCGTAGCTGCAAGCTGGGTGACTTCGCGACCGCGCGACTCGAGTTCGTGCTCCCGCACCTGCAACTGTGCGCTAAGGCGCTCGACTGCGGACTGATCGCCGGCACCCTGCGCCCGGCGGATCTCGTCCTCGAGTCGGCGCAATTCGCTGCGGGCTCCGTCGCGCAGGCTTTCGAGTTCGCGCCGTGCATCGTCTAGCTCGCGCCGCGTCTGGGCGAGTTCTTCGCGAAGCTGCTTGAGTTCATGGTCGCGTGTGGCGGCATCGATCCCTTCCAGGGCTATCTGGTCGCCCAAGCCTGTGGCCTTGCGATATAGCGCCAGGGCCGCAGCTGGGTCGCGCTGCACGCCAAGGCCTTTTTCATACAGAAAGCCGAGGTTGATCATCGCGCGGGTGTGGCCCTTGTCGGCAGCCTTGCGGTACCACTGTGCGGCTTCTGCATGGCGTGGTGCTTCGCCGCCAATGCCGCGCTCGTAGATCTCGCCAACATAAGTCTGGGCCTCGGCGTCGCCCGCGTTGGCCTGAGGTAGCCAAACCGACAGTGCCGTTTCAAGGTCTGCACGGTCGTACATGACGTATTCGCCACCTCGCAGCGCACACTCCTCGCCACTGATCTTGGCCGCGCGGCGGGCGCTGAGGTAGGTCATCTGGGTGCCGAGCCGGCGCACCTGCCCCGGCAGCATGCAGTCGACCACGAGCATTTGATCGGCCTGTTTTTGCGCCAGTGCAAGCAACTCGGGTGAGGGCCGATTGGCCTGGGCATGGGCGATAACGGGGAAACAGAGCATTGCCATCGCGAGGATGCGAACCATGACAGTGCTCGTCGAAGAATGGGCAGATCCGAACGCATTCATAACTTCACCTCTTGCTGCGAGTGGTGACAATCAGCTTCAAGTGCAAATATCATTTGCCACCAAGGTCGGTCCCTGTGGTTCCAGAATGTCCAGCGTCGACCAGATTGGGCCGTAGCCAAAACGAGCAGGCACCATTCCCTTTATAGCACCTCATTCCCAAGCCTGCGGTTCGGTTGGGGCGTGCTCCCCCCTGAAAACGCGTCAAGTGCGGGCTCAGCGGGCTGCGCGCAGCTTCGACAAGGCCCTGATTTCGTCGATACTCGGGTTGGCCGCTTCGATCCATTCGATCTCTGCCTCGCGCCGGTCGGGGTCGTCGGGTGGAGTCCAGGCAACGATCCGGCTCGATTCTCCGTTCGCATCGCGCATTCTTGCCAGTTCCCAGCGCGGACCGAAATTCCACACGGCGTAGAACATGACCTTGGCGGTGACCTCGGCCACGCCAGCAGCCCGCATGGCATGGTAAAACATCAAGTGAACATTCTCCCAAGGCTCCGAGCGGGTGGCGCAATAGTAGTCATGTACGACCGACGCGTTACGGTAATACCCGTCGAACGGGCCACCGATCACCGGCCAGAACGGCCTCGGAATCGAAGCCCCGTCCACTACTGCGCCGGCACGTGCCACCCAGCGTTTGCCGTCGGGTTCGACATAGGCAAAGTCTTCGAGCAGGCGCATCAGGCGCGGGCTGTTACCGTCGGCGATCCATTCGGTTTTCACGTTGCCCTCGAAACGGCCGAAGAAATCCGCCGATGCCGACGCGATGTTGCCAATGAGCAAAAGTGCGCATATGCAGGTCTTCACGCTCATTTCAGCTCTCCTCGAGTCTGTTTCCATTCGCCAGGTTGTAATGCGCTCGGCCGTCTTGTTTGGGTTATCAATCGGTTTCGATGACCGGGTCAAACCGTGCTGCAGCCCAATCCTGCTCTGCTTCTATCGATCCTGCGCCGCTCACGCGGCTTACCAGTGCCGGCTTGCCGTGATAGCGGATCTCGCCGCTTCCACCGATGCTGGCCACAAGCCGCTGGGCGACGCTCAATTCGATTGTGCCTGCACCCTCGATGCTCGCATCGGCATGCTGGCTTTGCAGTCGCACCGCTTGGTAGTCGCCAGCACCGGAGATGCTGACTTGCTGGCGATGGGTCTTTCCGCCAATCGTCATCGAGCCGGATCCGGCGAGTTCGGCGACCCACTCCCGTGTGTCGAGTCCATCGATGGTGAGGCTTCCGCTGCCGCTGATCCCGGCATTGAGGCTCGGTGTGCGCAAGCCCTTGATATGACAGTCTCCGCTGCCGCCCAGTTGCAGGTGGGTGAGCTCGCGCACGGTCAGCAGGAAGCGAATCGGTTCGGTCGTGATGATGGGCTGCGGGCCGTAGTCAAAGCTCAATACACCGTTATCGACGCTTGCCGACAGGACCGATAATAGCCTCGGCTCCGCCTCGATGACGAGTGCGATCGTCTCGCCCTGCACGACGTGCAACTCACCCACCCCATCAAGTTCAACGGTGCTGAAGGCTTTGATCGGCTGGGTTCGGCGGCTGACCTGGGCCGCGCCCGCCGTAGGCAGCGCCATGCACAGGCAAGCGCTCGCGAGCAGGTGCAGAGCATCCCTGCGCGAGTAGCGGGGGGCTGTGCGTTCGGGAGACCGGCGGTTCATTCGTACTCTCCTTTTCTGATATTAGTTCAGTCCTGGCGTCCGACAAGGGGGCAGTCCAATCACCGGCGCACGCACTGTCGTGGGTGCGTGCGCCGCTCTGTGAGCCTACTTCACCGAGCCGATACTGGTCTCTTGTGCCGAATAACCCAGGGTCGCGCGATTGGACTGGTGGATGTTTCCCACGCTTACCGTCAGGTTCAGGTTGCCCGCCACCTTGCCGCCATTGACGCTGCCGATGTTGAGTTCCTGGCTGGCGTAGCCGAGCGTTGCACGGTTAACCTGGGTCACGTTGCCGACCACGACATTGCTCTTGACCTGACCGAGCACGACGCCCTGATCGAGGGCACCGGCATGGACTGTGCCCGCCATTACACTCGAGGTGAATAGTAGCCACGCGATTGTTTTATTTAGCGATTTCATTATGGATCTCCTTGTTTCGATGCGCAGTGGCGCCGGCTAGCGGTTTGGGACGCGAGGCGGTCGATGTTCCGAGCCTGTCTGACCATGAGTCGCCGGTTTGCGAAGATCCGTTCAAGATTCCTTTCGGACTGGAATTTCACTCGCATGAAGTGGGCGCAACAGCACGTGAATCAAGGGCTCGTTGTCCTTTGCATCAATCCAGCTTTGGTATTTAATGAACCCAGAGCGATCGTAGATTCGCCTGCCACAACGCCTTGCTTGCATCCATTGGAGAGATAAACGATGAACACCGAAACTGCTGTTGGCATCCGTCGCGCCTTCATGACCTTGGCGGGCCTTGGCATCATGCCGGCTGCGCAGGCAGATCTGACCCTGGTTCCCGGCATGACCCGGGTGCAAGCTCCAGTGGCCGCGACGATTCAGTCCATCTGTCCGCCGCTGAACAGCCCCAGCGTCTATCCGGGCCTGAATCCGGAGCAACAGTTGCTGGCCCAGTCGTGCACCAAGATGGTTCAGACGAGTAATGCGCAGCAAGGCGCGGGTGGAACCCGGTTCGATCTGGGTCTAACCGAGGGGCAGTTGCGTGACGCCTTGCAAGGCATCTCGCCCGAAGAGATGAATGCGCAGAATCGGGGGCGTACCGTAACCACAACTGCACCGATCAATGCGCGCCTGCTCGCCTTGCGGCGGGGCGCTGGTGGCCCGGGCGCGCTTGCCTCGAGCTTTGATTTCAACGGGGAAAAGATCGTCCTTTCGGATACCCACCCGGAGGGTAGCCGCGGTGGTGGCGCGAGTGCGGATGGTCTGGGCGGACCGTGGAGCGGGTATGTCAACGGCTATTACAACTGGGGGCGACGCGACGCGTCGGAGCTCGAGAACGCCTTCGATTTCGACGACTATGGCTTCATCATGGGGGGGGACTACCGGGTGCGTGACAACACCGTCGTCGGGCTGGCCCTGAGTTATGGCAAGAGCGATGCGGATTTCAAGGAAGATTATGGCGATGTCGAGTCGAGCAACCTTGGGCTCAGTCTCTACGCCTCGCATAGTAAGGACAACTTCTATGTCGACGGTTTTCTGGGCTTTACGCGCGTCGACTACGATACTGCCCGGCGGATTTTCGTGCAGAGTACGACTGCCGTCGAAGGCTTCGATTCGACGGCAGTCGGCAGCACCGACGGAAACCAGTTCAGCGCCGCAATTGGCGCGGGTTACGACTGGGTCAACAAGGATTTGACGGTGACCCCTTCCGCCCGCCTGGGCTACATCAATCTCGACGTCGATGGATTCACCGAGCGCGAATCGAAGCATGGACTTGGTCTCGATGTGAATGACCGCTCGGTGATCTCGCTCCAGAGCGCCATCGGCGTCCAGGTCAGCAAGGCAATCAGTCTCGAGTCCGGCGTGGTGAGTCCGTATGCGGGGATCGAGTGGAATCATGAGTTCCGCAACGATGCCGGCCAGATCATCGCAAAATACACCCATGATCCGTTCAACAGCTTCTTTGCGATTCCGACCGCCAGTCCCGACCGGAACTTCTTCACCCTGCGTGCCGGCTTGACCAGTTACTACCCCTCGGGTGTGTCGGCATTTGCCAATCTCGACTATGTCGCGGGCCTCAAGGATACTCGCGCCAGCAGCCTGACCGTCGGGGTTCGGGTGGAATTCTGAGTCATCATCTGGGCTGGCGATGCGGGGTATCGGCTGCTTCGCCGGCCTGGGCAAGCTTAGAGTGTGCAGGCGGGTTTGGGCATGGCTGGTATGGCTGCTGCTGGCGGCATGTGCCACGCCGGGTGAACGAATCGCGCAACTCGCTGGAGAGGCAGGCCTGCAGCAGCAGATCATCGAGGGCGAGGGCTTTCGCCATGTGGTGCTGTTTCGGCGCGACGAGGCGAGCGGTCGGCGCCTGCACGTATATCTCGACCATGACGGCAGACCCTGGATCGGCGGTACGCGGGTTGCGAGCGACCCGTCGCCGCGGGTGCCCTTGGCGCTGGCGCTGATGGTGCAGGATCCAGCCGATGCGATCTACCTGGGGCGACCGTGCCATTTTGGTGCCGGGGGGCAAGCGGGCTGCCATCCATTGGTCTGGACCCATGCGCGCTACGGCGAGGCGGTGGTGGCGAGTATGGCGGCGGCAATCAGTCGCTGGATGGCCCGGACAGGTCATGCCGAACTGGTCCTGATTGGATACAGTGGGGGCGGAACCCTCGCTACCCTGTTGGCGGCGCGGTTGCCGCAGACGAGGGGTTTGATCAGCGTCGCTGCGAATCTGGATGTGGATGCATGGGCCCGCCTACATCGGTATTCGCCCCTGGCCGGTTCGCTTGACCCGGCCGCACAAGACGGGCTGGATTCGCGAGTGTTGCAACACCACCATGTCGGCGGGCGTGATCGGAATGTACCCCCGGAGTTATTGACGCGTTTTGTCGCGAGGCAGGCGGCCGCGCGCGTTGTAGCGCACCCGGACTTCGACCATATTTGTTGTTGGGTCGAGGCTTGGCCCGGGTTGCTGGACCTGTTCAATTCGTTCGCACCGTAGTCGTGCGTGGTGTTCGGGGGCGGCGAGCATGCTGATACCCGAAACGGGTTCAGCTCATCCGCCCTCTGGACGTGGTTGCGCGTTACACTTCCGGTCAATCAAATACGCGGGAGGTTGTCATGCAGGACTTCGATGCGCAGGCTGCGGCCTTTGGGGCGAGAATAGAGGACGAGCTCAACACCGGGAGCCTTAATTTTCCGACCTCGTTCGATGCAAGCTTGCGTATCAAGAAGCTTGCCGACGACCCAGATTCATCGCTGGACGACATTGCGCGCGTGATCATGGCCGAGCCGGTGTTGAGCGCGCGCCTGGTGCGCATGGCCAACACCCTGGCCATGAATCCTTACGGACGGACGGTCGATGATGTGGCCAATGCAGTGCGACGGGTGGGACTGTCGGCCGTGCGCAGCGTGGCTTTCGCGGTCGCGGCGGAACAGCTCGCCCAGGATCATCGTTCGCGCAACATGCGCATCATCGCCTCGGGGCTGTGGATGCACTCGGTCGATGTTGCCTGCTGGTCCCATGCCATTGCCAACGACGTGAAAACGGTCCCGGCCGATACGGCGCTGTTCGCCGGGATGATGGTCGATATCGGGCAGTTCTACCTGGTGTCGCGTGCGTCGGAGTTTCCGGCGATGGAGGGCAACATCGATCGCTTCAGCGAGTTCGTCGCGATCTGGAGCGACCCGATCGGTCGGGCGATTCTCGAGAGCTTCGGGTTGCCCGACCTCGTCCTCGACGCCTACAACTATGAAGACCCGTATGGCGGCACCTGGCCGCCCGCAACGCTTTCCGACATCGTTTTCACCGCCACGCTCGCATGCGAGACGCCCAACCCGTTCGATAGTCTGTTGGGCGGTCGCCGAGGTCGTTGGGAGAGCCTGCTGACAGACCCGATGCCGGCCGAACGCCTCGATGCCCTGATGCAGGACGTGCGCGAGGGCAGGCAGGAGATGCTGGCGGCGATCTCGGGCTGAAAGAAGTTTCAGGTGGCGCACGCGCCGCCTGTATGCAACCTGGAGCGGTGGATGTGGGTTGGTGTATCGGCAGCGCTCGGCGCGGGCCTGCTGTGGGGTTTGATCTTCATCGTGCCGCTGGTGTTGGGCGACTATCCGGGTGTCGTGCTCGCGTTCGGGCGATACACCGCCTTCGGGATACTCGCGCTGGGCCTGGCCTGGGTTGACCGTTCGGTATTGGTGAAGCTGTCGCGTGCGGATTGGATCGAGGCAGTCAAGCTATCGCTGGTGGGCAACATTTTCTATTACGCGACGCTGGCCAGTGCAATCCAGCTCGCCGGGGCGCCCATGCCCACCCTCATCATCGGCACCTTGCCGGTCGTGATCGCGGTGAGCGCCAATCTGCTCGACCGGCGCAGCGGCCGGGTCGATCGGGTGGTCGAGTGGCGGCGACTGGCCTTGCCGCTCACACTGATCTTTAGTGGTTTGATGGTGGTGCAGTTCGGCCCGGCACATGCGGGAGATCTGACCGCCAGCGTCGCAGGCGATTACCTCGCCGGCCTCGGTCTGGCCGTGCTTGCAGTGGCATGCTGGACCTGGTATCCGATTCGCAACAGCCGCTGGCTGCAGGCCCGCCCGCCTGGGCTGTCGCGTGCCTGGGCCACCGCGCAGGGCCTGGCAACCCTGCCGCTCGCACTGCTTACCGGGCTGGCCTACGCGGCGTGGGAGAGGTTTGCAGGGCCGGGCAATGCCGATTTCAATTGGCCGTTCGGGCCGCAGCCGCTGCTGTTCGTGAGCCTGATGGCGATGACCGGACTTGCGGCGTCGTGGCTGGGCACGCTGCTGTGGAACAAGGCGAGCCATCTGCTGCCGGCTGCCTTGCTAGGGCAACTCATCGTGTTCGAGACGCTGGCCGCCCTGCTTTACGCATTCTTCTGGTATGAACGTCTGCCGGTTGCGAGTGAGCTCGTGGGAATCGTGCTATTGGTTGGCGGCGTCCTGCTCGGGGTGCGCATCTTTCGTGTCCGAGCAGGCTGAGTCGGGGCTCTTGCGGGTACGCGCGCTGACCCAGGCCACGAGTTCGGCTATGGGCAAGGGCTTGGCGAACAGGTAGCCCTGACCCTCGTCGCAGTAGTGCTGGCGTAGAAAGCGTGCCTGGCGCGGTGTTTCAACTCCTTCGGCCACAAGGGTGAGTTCGAGCGCATGGCCCAGGCCGATCACCGAGCGAACCAGAGCATCGGCCTCCTTGCCGGTGCCGATGCCGCCCACGAAGGATTTGTCGATCTTGAGCTTCTGGAACGGCAGCCGCTTGAGATAGCTCAGTGACGAGTAGCCCGTGCCGAAGTCATCCAGTGACAGGCGTGAGCCGCTTTTGCCGAGCTCCTTGAGCAGATCGAGGGCGTCCTCGGTTTCAAGAAATACCGATTCGGTCAGTTCGATCTCGATGGCTTCGCGCGGCACACCGTATTCCGTGAGGGTCTGTCTGAGCCGCGTGACGAAGTCTTGCTGGCGCAGCTGCACGACTGACAGATTGACCGCGATGCCGGGGATGTGGATCCCCTTTGCGGCCAGATCGTGCCAGGTTCTGCAGCTTTCCTCGAGCACCCACTGACCGATCGCAAAGATTGTGCCGCTTTCTTCGGCGAGCGGTATGAATTCTGACGGTGCAACCAGTCCGCGCTGGGGGTGCTGCCAGCGGATGAGGGCCTCGATGCCGGTCAGGCGTCCGTCGTAGAGCGAAACCTGAGGCTGGAAATGGAGCACAAACTCGTTGCGCTCCACCGCGCTGCGCAGCATCCCTTGCAGGGCCAGTCGTTCGACCGCCTCGCGGGTCATCGATTCGGTGTAGAAGCGATAGGTATTGCGGCCGCAGCCCTTGGCCTTGTACATGGCCGCGTCGGCATTGCGCAGCAGCGTGGCGACCTCGACGCCGTCGTCCGGATACATGCTGATGCCGATGCTTGCCGTCACATACAAGGCACGTTCGTCCATTTCAAACGGGCGTGCGAGCGCGTTCAGGATGTTGGCCGCGCATTGGCCGGCAAAGTGGTTGTTGTCCAGCCCATCCAGCAAGACCACGAACTCGTCCCCACCAAGCCGCCCGACGGTGTCGGATGCCCGGATCAGGCTGGCGAGACGGGTTGCCGCGGTGCACAGCAATTGGTCGCCGACGTCATGGCCAAGGGTGTCGTTGATGGTCTTGAAGTTGTCGAGATCGATGAACAGCAGCGCGACCCGCTTCTCGAGCCGTGCGGCGCGCGAGATCGCCTGCTTGAGACGGTCCGTCAGCAGCAGTCGGTTGGGCAGGTCGGTCAATGCGTCATGATGGCCAGCGTAGCTCAGGCGCGCCTCTGCCTGCTGCAGGGCTTCGATCTGCTGGTGCAGATTGTGCTCATGCGCAAGGAGTCGGTGCTGATTCTCGCTCAGGAGTATGCGCGCAGCCTCCTGTTCGTGTGCGAGACGATCGACCTCGCTTATGCCGCTCTTGATCGGTGCCGAGCCGCTGAAGTCTAGCTTGCCGAGGCGTTCGCTCGCGGCCAGCAATTGCTCCAGTGGCCGCGCAATGCGACGCGCCTGGTTGCGTGCCAGCATGATGGCCAGCAGCAACACCGTGACCATGGTTCCCGCCACCAGCCATGCCATCGAACGCCAGGCAGGGTAGAGGTCGCTCGCAGGCGCGAGAACCATCACGTTGAAGCTCAGATTGCCCAGGTGGTAGGGGCGAACCGCAACTAGCCAGTCCTGGTCGTCCGACGAGAAATGCAGGGTTTGACCTGCCGATGCTGCGACGCTTCGCCAGCGTTCCAGCGCGGCGTCAATCGCAGCAATGCCGAGCTCGGACGACTGCTGCAGTATTCGTGCCGACCAGGTTTCGGCGAGTGTTCCGGAAGGTGGGCGAGGAAGCGCCAGCACCCGCAGATCCTCGGTGAGGATCATTGCGATACCGTTCGGACTGAGCCTGGCGTTGATCGTCGCGGACGATAGATCGCGCAGCATCAGGTCGAAGCCGAGTATGAACTGCTCGCCCTCACCCGACGGGGTGCGTATCGATGCGGTGATGCCGGGGTCGCCGGTCGTGAAGAAGGTATAGGGTTTGGTCCATTGCACCTGCGCTTCGGCACCGTCCAGTGCTGCCTTGAACCACGCGCGCTGGCGCGGATCATAGTCGATCGATTCGGAGTGGGTGCTAATGTTCTCTCCGCTCTTCCACTCGAAGAAATGCTGAAGCTGACCCCAGCGTGGCACGTCGGTGAGTCGATTTCGCCACACCCCGCCCGATAACTGCAACAGCAACCACCCCTTGCCGGTGGTCGTTCCCGCAACCACCGAAGTCAGATGTGGGCTGTGTTCCAGCATCGGCTTGAACAGCCTGTTGAAGCTGTCCGGGTCGTCCACCGAAGGCGGTTGATGCTCGAGCCAGCCGAGCGCCATCGGCAGCAGTGTGCGCACCGGCTCGAAGACGCGATCGAGGTTGGCGGTGACTTCACTTACCGCAACCGAGAACTGGGCTTCGGCGATCTGGTCGATGGTGGGCTTGAGTCCGAACAGAACGTAACTGAGTGACAGCAGGCTGATACTGCCAAGAACCAGCAACGCCATTCTCGCGATGATCGCTTCGCGCAGCGTGCGACCGGTTGTGATCGGGGCAATCATATTGAGCGGGTGTGGAGCGATACGCGCATGTGTTGAATCTGTCGGTGTTTGACCGCGTCGGGACAAACGAAAATAGCATGGAAACTGTTAGATCGATAAATTCGCGAATTCCCATGCGGTGTTTGCGGGGCTTGGGTGGTGACACTCGGCACATGTGTCGTTGGGCCCAGCGCCCGGGCGGGGTATGCCGGCGTCCAGGCGATCGGTCATACTACGCGCCTGAGTGGGGCGCCCCTGCCCCGTTTCCCGGAACCGCAAGACAATGAGAATCGCGCTGCTTGTGCTCGTGCTGCTGTCATTCACCGTCGAGGCTGGCGCCTGGTCGGCCAGACCGTTTGGCGAGGTGGCGATCTACCCCGAGTTTCGGGCCATCGCCAGCGTGAGGCCCCTCAACGAGGCCAGGATTTCGGCAGAAGTGGCCGGCCGGATCGAGGCTATGTCGTCCCGGGTTGGCGAAACCGTCAAGAAGGGCGCCGAGTTGGTCCGTATCGACCCGGGTGACTACCGCATCGCGGCCGACCGGGCCGCTGCCCAGGCGGGTCTCATGGATAGCCGGATTCGCCTCGCCGAGGCGCAACTCGCGCAGGCGCGCGCGCTCGCCGGGCGGGGCTACATCAGTGACGACGCGCTGCTTGTGCGCGAGACCGAACTCGCGGTGCTGCAGAGCGAGCGCGAGGCGGCGCGGCATGCGTTGGCGGGTGCCAGGCTGCAACTGTCGCGGGCGGTGATTCGGGCACCGTTTGCCGGCGTCGTGCGCGAGCGTCTGGCAAGTGTGGGCGATCTGGCGCAACCGGGCGCGCCGCTGTTGGTGCTGATGTCGGCTGAAGATACCGAGATTCATGCGCGAATTCCGGTGGGGCAGGTCGATGATCTCGAGCACGCGGCCGAAGTGGGCTTCTGGATCGGCGACAGCGCGTATGTGCTCAGGCTTGCACGGGTCGTCGATGCGGTCGAGGCTGCCGGGCAGGCGCAGATCGTCGTTTTCGATGCCGACGAGACGATTGCTCCCGGCCTGGCCGGCGAGATCCGCTGGCGCTCTTCAGTGCCGCACCTGCCGGCCGAGCTTCTGGTCGACGTGCGGGGGCAACTCGGAGTGTGGGTGGATGAGGATGGCCAGGCATCATTCAGACCCATTGCCGGCGCAGTGGCGGGGCGCGCCGTGGCAGCCGCCGAATTCGCGGATGCGCAGATCATCATGGACGGGCGCTACAGCCTTGGCGTGACGCCTGCCGCCGCCCAAGAGGTAGCCAAGTGAGTTCGTGGTATGAACGGCTGATTACCAATCACCCGCTTGCCAACATCGCCTTCATCCTGACGCTGCTCGGCGGGCTGTTGGCCTATATCTCGATGCCGCGGGCACAGGATCCCGAGATCAACTTCAACTGGATGAGCATCGTCACCACGTTGCCGGGAGCGTCGGCCGAGGATATCGAGCGCGAGCTGACCGGGCCGCTCGAAGATGCAATTGCCGGCGTGAAGGACATCAAATTCGTGTCGTCGTCATCGCGCGAGGGTTTGTCGTCGATCCTGGTGCGCTTCGAGGAGCTTTCGGAGCGCGAGTTCGACAAGCGCGTGAACGATCTGCGGCGCGAGGTCCAGAACAAGGCTGCGGCCGAACTGCCTGCCGACGCCACCGAGCCGACGATCATCGAGATCACCTCGTCGAACGGTTTTCCGACCGCGCAGATGATTGTGTATGGCAGTGGCGGCGAGGGCCTGCGCTTTGCTGCCGCGGTGCTCAAGCGCGATCTTGAGCAGATGCCCGGTGTGGATTCGGTGCTCGCGATCGGTCTCGATGATCCCGAGCTCCACATTGATTTCGACCCCGCACGAGTGGCCGCCGCAGGCCTGTCGCCTACGCAGGTGGCCGACGGCATGGAAATGTGGTTTCGCAATGTGCTTGCCGGCAGGCTGACGGTACAGGACAGCGAATGGCTGGTGCGCCTGGAGGGCAAGACGGTCGACCCCGGCTTGCTCGCGCAGGCTGCGATCGCCACACCCAACGGACGGGTCGCGATCGAGGAGATTGGTGCGGTGGTGCGAGGGCATGAGCGCAGCTCGCAGCAAGTGAGTTTCAACGGCGCGCCGGCGGTGTTGATGGCGGTCAACAAGCAGGCCGATGCCAACACGCTTGAACTGGTCGAGCGGCTCAAGCGCTTTGCAGACCAGCGCAATCCGCTCCTGTTGCAACAAGGCGTGCAGCTCGTGATGGCCGACGACCAGACCCATGCCACCCGCAGCGCGATTGGGGTGATGGAGTCGAACGCCCTGGTGGGCCTGCTCGCGGTGCTGGTGATGTGCTGGCTGTTTCTCGGAACGCGGCTGGCGTTATTGATCTCTTTGGGGATCCCTTTTTCGCTTGCAGGCGCGTTTCTGGCGGTGGACCTGATCGGCTCGACACTCAATCTCACCGTGTTGCTGGGGGTGGTGATCGCGCTGGGCATGCTGGTCGACGATGCGGTGGTGGTGGTCGAGGCGATCTACTACCGGATGAGCCGGGGTGAGAGCGTGCTCGAGGCCTCGATCAATGGTATTCGCGAGGTTGCCGCGCCGGTATGTTCGGCGGTACTTACCACTATTGCCGCATTCCTGCCACTGATGCTTTTGCCCGGCATTCTGGGCAAGTTCATGTTCGTGGTGCCGTTCGTGGTCACCACCGCCTTGCTCGTCAGCCTGCTCGAAGCGTTCTGGATTCTGCCGGCCCATGTCAATGCGCTGCGTCCCGATTTCACCGCCAGCCCTTCGCGCGTGCAGCTTGCGCGCGAGCGGGCTACTCACTGGCTGCGCATCCGCTATGCGCGCATCCTGATTGCGGTGATGCGACGGCCGCTCACCGGTCTGGTGGTCGTGTTGCTGAGCATGGTCGGGGCCTTGGGGCTGGTGACCGAGGGGGTGGTGAAGCGCGATTTTTTTGCATCCGATTCGCTGCGCCAGTTTTACATCCATGTGGATATGCCGCCCAACGTCACGCTGGCGAGTTCGCTCACCGAGGCCGAGCGCGCGGTCGCGGTTGTCCGCGATACGCTGGATGTGGCCGAATTGCGTTCGCTCACTGCAATGTCGGGGGTGAAGTTCACCGACACTGAGCCGCTTTATGGGCCCCAGTATGCACAGTTGATCGTCGCGCTCAATCCGCGCGAAGGCGAGATGCGCGAAACGGCTGAGGTGATCGAGGCCTTGAGGGCGCCCGTCGAGGCGCTTGGCGGTATCGGGCGCTATGGGTTTCTCGAGATCACCGGCGGCCCGCCGACGTCCAAGCCGATCAACGTCAAGATGAAGGGTGACGACTACGCCGAGCTGCGCGTCGCTGCTGACGCCCTGCTCGGCGTTGTGCGCGGCATTCCGGGCGCGCGCGACATCAGCGACGACGATGTCGCCGGCCGTGCAGAGCTGCGCCTGGTGCTCAATCGCGAGAAGCTCGCCCGGGCAGGCGCGTCGCCTGGCGAGGTGATGCGTCTAGTGCGCCTTTACGGTGAAGGCGAAATGATCGGTTCGACCCGTGATCGGGGCGAGAAGCTCGATGTGATCGTGCGGGCCAGACCCGAGTCCTTTGGTGATGTCATGGAGTCCTTGCAGCATCCGGTGCGGCTCGGCAGCGGTGAACTGGTGCAGCTCGGCAGTCTGGTCGACGCCGAAACCCGCATCGCCAAGGGCTACATCCGCCACTACCAGCTCAAGCGCGCAATCACGGTCGAGGCAGAGCTCGACAAGGACACCATCGACACCGTCGAAGCCAACCGGCTTCTGCTCGCCGCCTGGGCGGATCTGCAGCCACGGTTTCCGGGCGTCTCGCTCGACTTTTCGGGTGAGCTCGATGACATTCAGGAAAGTCTTGACTCGATGGGGCGGCTGTTTGCGCTTGGAGTCGGGCTCATCTACCTCATCCTGGCGACCCAGTTTCGCAGTTACTTCCAGCCCCTGCTGGTTCTGGTGACCGTGCCGCTCGCGTTTACCGGAGTTGTGCTCGGTTTGCTGATATCGGGTAACCCGATGTCGCTCTACACCTTGTATGGGGTGATTGCGCTGACCGGAATCGCGGTGAACTCGGCCATCGTGATGGTCGACGCCGCTAACCAACGCCTGGCCGCCGGCATGAGCGTGCAGCATGCGGCCATTTTTGCGGCGAGGCGGCGGATCGTCCCGATTCTGATCACGACGGTGACGACCATCGGTGGCTTGCTATCACTCGCGATGGGTCTTGGTGGAAAATCGCTGATGTGGGGGCCGGTTGCGGCGAGTATCGTCTGGGGCCTGGGTTTCTCGACCCTGCTAACGCTGTTTGCGATTCCACTCATGTGGCGTCTGGCGATGACGCGCAGCTACCGTAAGCGGGGAATCGCGGAACACGGTGCCTGAGCGCCGGGTATGATCGTCAGCGGAGTGGCATCCACGGAATGGTGAAGGGCATCAGCAGGTGGCGTTCGACCGCGGTGAACCCGCCATGGGGATGAACTCGCGGGGTATTGGCTGCCGCATGCTCGGCGATCTGGGCGAGGTTTGCCTTGCGTCTTGCGAGGCGTGCGACGCATTTGTCGACCAGGCTGGAGAAGACGCGCTTGAAGTATTGGGTGCGGGCCAGCCGTGCTTGTTGAAGTGCGGATGAAACAGCATTGCTTTGTAGGGTGTACATCTGATTGATTCCAAAACGGCCATCCATTGCTGGATCGACTGCGGAATCTAACGGATTTGGTGCGCCGCCGCAAATTACGTTTACAAACTGCTCAGATAAGGATAATCAATGGCTCTCACCCTTTATGTCGGCAACAAGAACTACTCCTCATGGTCGATGCGCCCATGGGTCCTGCTGCGCGAAGCCGGTATCGCGTTCACCGAGCGCATGGTCCGTTTTGATTCGTTCGACGCCGATTCGGAGTTCAAGCGAGTGGTTGCCGCTGTGAATCCGACCGGCAAGGTGCCGGTTCTGGTCGACGATGAGCTTGCCGGTGACCTGGTGGTGTGGGACACCCTCGCGATCTGCGAGTATCTCGCCGAGCGCTTTCCCGGGCATCGGTTATGGCCGGATGATCCCTCGGCGCGTGCCCGTGCGCGCAGCATCTGCGCCGAGATGCACTCGGGCTTTGGTGCAATGCGCAATCAATTCATCATGAATATCGAGGCCTCGCTGCCCGAGGTCGGGCAAAGGGTGCTGCGCGACCAGGCCGATGTACGGCAGGACGTGGCACGCATCATCGCGATGTGGTCGGCGTTGCTTGCAGAGCATGGCGGGCCACTGCTGTTTGGCCGATTCTCCATTGCAGATGCCTATTTCGCGCCGGTATGCATGCGCTTCAATACCTATGGGGTGCCGGTGCCGGACGAGATCGGCGAGTACATCGACACGGTGTTCGGCTTGCCTGGGGTTGCGCAGTGGGTCGAGGCTGCGAGGGCGGAGGGCGACTTTCTGCCGTTCGAAGAGCCTTACCGCCTCAATCGCTGATCTGAAGCTTGCCGGTGGCGATGCTCAATGCAGTCACGTCATCGGTGGGTTCCGCTGAAGGCGTGCGTACTTTCCTGGGTGCCTTCGTATCGATCGGCAGGCTCCGGGTGGATTGTGCGTCGATCCCGAGTTGGCGGCGGTACAATCCGGCTCATCATGAATACACCCGACCCCATTTTTGCGCGCGCCCGTCCGCCCGCAAGCGCAGCGCCCTTCCTGCCCATGTCACGCGCCGAAATGGCCAGGCTGGGCTGGAATGCCTGTGATGTGGTGCTGGTGACCGGCGATGCCTACATCGACCATCCGAGCTTCGGCATGGCACTCGTCGGGCGTTTGCTCGAGGCGCTGGGCCTGCGCGTCGGCATCATCAGCCAGCCCGACTGGAAGAGTGCCGATCCGTTCCGGGCATTGGGCCGGCCGCGACTGTTCTTCGGGATCACCGCGGGCAACATGGACTCGCTGGTCAACCGCTATACCGCCGACCGCAAGATCCGTTCGGATGATGCCTATACGCCGGGCGCTGAGGCCGGGCGGCGGCCGGATCGTGCGGTCACCGTCTATGCGCAGCGCGCGCGCGAGGCCTACCCCGACGCCAACATCGTGATCGGTAGCATCGAGGCCAGCCTGCGCCGGATCGCGCATTACGACTATTGGTCCGACAAGGTGCGGCGTTCGGTGCTGCTCGACTCCAAGGCCGACATGCTGCTGTTCGGCAATGCCGAGCGCGCCTTGGTGGCACTGGCAGTGCGGCTGCAGGCGGGTGAGTCCATCGACACGATCCGCGACTTGCGCGGCACCGCCTTCATGGCCAAACCGGGCTGGTTACCGGGGCCCGACTGGTGCGAGCAGGATTCGCTGACGCTCGATCGGCCTGGCCCGATCGAGGCGCATCCCGACCCCTATGCGATGGAGGCCGATCGCAGCCCGTCTGCCGAGGGGACGGCCGGAAATTCATCCGGCGCCCAACCGATCCGGATCGTGCCTGCCGCTGAGCGGGCAGCCGCACGGCGTGCCCAGCGCGCGCTGACGGTGATCCGCCTGCCCGCATTCGAAGCGGTGAGCGTGGATCCGGTCATGTATGCGCATGCGTCGCGGGTATTTCATCTCGAATCCAACCCGGGCAACGCTCGTGCAATGGTGCAGGCGCATGGCGAGGGGCCGGGGCGGCGGGACGTGTGGCTGAATCCACCGCCGATTCCGCTCAGCACCGAAGAGATGGACTTCGTGTTCGGCCGACCCTATGCCCGCCAGCCGCACCCGGCCTATGGCGATGCGCGCATTCCGGCGTGGGAGATGATTCGCTTTTCGGTGAACATCATGCGCGGCTGTTTTGGCGGGTGTACCTTTTGTTCAATCACCGAGCATGAGGGGCGTATCATCCAGAGTCGATCCGAAGCATCGATTCTGCGGGAGATCGAGGAGATTCGCGACAAAACACCGGGTTTTGCCGGTCATGTCACCGATCTTGGCGGTCCTACCGCCAACATGTACCGGATGGCGTGCAAGGACCCAAAAATCGAGTCGGCCTGCAGGCGCCTCTCGTGCGTCTACCCGGGTATCTGCGAGAATCTGAACACGGATCATGCTCCGCTGGTGTCGCTATACCGCAAGGCGCGTGCGATTCCCGGGGTGAAGCGGGTCACGATTGGCTCGGGCCTGCGTTACGACCTGGCGGTGCGTTCCCCGGAGTATGTGCGCGAACTGGTGACCCATCATGTCAGCGGACTGCTCAAGATCGCACCCGAGCATACCGAGGAGGGCACCCTCGCCAAGATGATGAAACCGGGCATCGGCGCTTATGACGAGTTCGAGGCGATGTTCGAGAAGTTTTCGAAACAGGCGGGCAAGAAGCAGCATCTGGTGCCCTATTTCATTGCGGCCCACCCCGGTTGTAGCGACGAAGATATGCTCCGGCTGGCCCTCTGGCTCAAGAAGAAGGGCTTCAGGCCCGATCAGGTGCAGACCTTCATGCCCACGCCGATGGCGATGGCGACTACCATGTATCACACCCGCAAGAATCCGCTGCGCAAGGTCAGCGCCGACTCCGAAGTGGTCGAGACTGCGCGTGCCGGCAAACTTCGCAAGTTTCACAAGGCCTTGCTGCGCTGGCACGACCCCGAGAACTGGCCCCTGATTCGCGAGGGTCTTACCCGTATGGGGCGGGCGGACCTGATCGGCAGTCGGCCCGAGCATCTGGTGCCACGTCACCAACCGACCACCTTGATCGGGCCCGGAGGCGCTGCCGCGTCGAACAGGGCGGGCATTGTCGCGACCCGGTCGCGACCTGTGGCTGCACCAGCGCGCACTTCGCGGGTGGCAGCAAAGAGGCGTGGTTAGCGCGCGTCGGCGGGCCGCCCGGCGCCGTTTTGGCCCGTCGAATCCGCAGCGCCACGGTTGTCGAATTCTTCCGGTGGCTCTTCCGAGCGCTGTTGCGCGCGCGCAAGTTGCTCCGGGCCGAGTTTGCGCCCGATGCTGTCACGCTCCCGCGCCGCGTCGGCATGATGCATGGCAGCTGCGCGGTTGAACCAGATATAGGCTTTTTCCGGATTCGCCTCGATGCCGATCCCCTCGCGATAAAGGCGTCCGAGTTCAAGCATGCCTTCGGCGTCGCCGGATTCGGCCGCTCGTTTGATCCACTGTGCGGAGTATGCATAGTTTTGCAGCGCGCCGACGCCGCTGCGATACATGCGGCCAAGTTGGATCATCGCGCCCGTATGCCCGTTCTTGGCTGCCATCAGCAGCCACTTGTTGGCCTCGGCCGCCTGGCGACCGTCGATACTGGCTTCGAACAGCAGATTCTTTCCCACCCGGAACTGGGCCTCGACGTCTCCGTCAAGCGCGGCCTGACGGGTGTCGGGGCCAACGGTCGCCATGGTCTCGATGGGAGCGGCATCCACTTGCACTTCATGTTCGGGTTCGACCACATGCCCGACAACCGAGACGGCAACCGCAACCGCCACGACCAGGATCACCGTACCAACACCGAGCGCAAGGGTTCGTTCGTTAAAGCCCTTTTTCTGCGCAGCGATGAAGCGATGTGAGCAGTCGATGCAGCGATAGGGATGCTTGCCGGGATTGGCGTGCTTCTCGTCGCGCGATTTCCAGCGCGATTCCCGGCAGTGTTTGCCCGCGCATTCCGGGCAGGTAATGGGCTTTTCCAGAAACATCCTGATGGGGATACCGACTTAAGAGCTAAGAATCGCGCAGTTTAACCTCGCAGCTTTGGGTCAGGCACAGAAATGAAGATGGATACGTTCATATTCAACAATTCGCCCGCGATCTATGACTTTCGGCCGAGTATGGCGAGCATGTCAGGCCTGTGTGTCTGACCTTTTTTGCGCTCGATGATCAGCCCGTGCGGCAACAGCGAACAGGCCCGGGCGCTTGCCGGTTGTTCGACTGCGCAACCTGCTGCGAGCGTGACTACTTGCGCAGACCTTCTGCTATCCCTCTGCAAGCCAGCAGCATTGATGTTAAATTTTGCAAATAATGAAATCAGGTCGTCGTCGTGTTCTCAAGCAGTTGCCGATCCTCGGGCTGTCGCCTTGGGTTGCTGCCTGCTCGCCTGATCCGGGGTTTGCAGTTGCAAGTCATGTATGGCCGGGCTACGAACTGATGTTCGTGGCGCGCCAGGAGGGTTGGCTTCCCGATCATGGGTTGCTGCTGCATGAAACAGTGTCGGCCTCGGAGTCGCTCGCGGCCTTGGCCACCGGGCAGGTCGCAGGTGCGGCGCTCACGCTCGATGAAGTGTTGCTGGCGCGCGGGCAGGCCATACCGCTTACAGTAGTGCTGATATTCAACATCTCGAATGGTGCGGATGTCGTGCTTGGGCGTGCCGGCATGCGCTCGATCGCTGATTTGCGCGGCGCGCGGATCGGGGTCGAAACGAGCGCGCTCGGCGCATTGCTACTGCAAGAGATTCTGGCCCGCTCGGGCATTCTCCGAAGTGAGGTCGAGATCGTTCCGGCAACAGCAGACCAACACGACGAATTGTGGGAAAGCGGCGGCGTGGCGGCGCTGATCACTTATGAGCCGATGGCGTCCCGGCTCGAGAACAGGGGGGCGGTGCGCTTATTCGACAGTCGCGCGATGCCGGATACGATCTTCGACGTGCTCGCGGTCCGGCCGGATCTTCCCGACCGCCACCGCGATGCTTTGCGTGCCTTGCTCGCAGCCCATTTTCGCGCCTTGCGTCATCTGCGCCACAGTCCGCTCGATGCTGCCTACCGGATGGCGGGCAGGCTGGGGCTGAGCGGTCCGGAAGTGCTGGAGACCCTTCGCAACCTCGAACTGCCCGACCTCGGACACAATCGACGCTATCTCGGTGTGGAGCGAGAGCGGATCGAAGAGGCCGCGCGCAAGCTGGTGCGGATCATGGTGGATGCGAGCCTGCTGGCGCGACCCGACGACTTGGCGGGCCTGGTCGATGATCGTTACCTCCCGGCGGTGGTGCCTGCATGAGGAGTTTCGTTGTTGCACTTCTCATGCTCCTGGGCCTGCAGTTGCCGCTGCCGGCATGTGCGGAGCAGGTGCTGTCGATAGGCGTCTTTGCGAATCGTTCCAAGGGCGATGCGGTCCTGCGCTGGCAAGCACTGGGTGATTACCTTGAGCACCGACTTGTGGCAACAAGGGTGCGCGTGTTGCCGCTTACTCAGGCTGAGATCGACATCGCGGTCAGGCGCAACGAGCTCGATCTGTTGCTGACCAATCCGGGCCATTTCATCCGGTTGAGACAGAGTTATCCGCTTTCAGGTGCGCTTGCCACCCTGGTCGAGGATGAACACGGCGAGGCAACGCCGGTGCAGGGCGGGGTGATCTTCGTGCGCGCTGATCGTGCCGAGCTGGGTGATCTGCGGGCGCTGCGGGGCAAACGCGTTGCAGCGCTCTCGGTCGAGCATCTGGGCGGATATCTCGCCCAGGTCAGTGAGCTCTTGCGTGTCGGACTCAAAGTACCGGGCGATGTCAGCTTGCTGCCAGCCAGCCTCTATCACGACGATATCGTCAACGCGGTACTCAGTGGCGCGGCGGATGCCGGCTTTATCCGTACCGGCATCCTCGAGAGCATGGTGGCTGAAGGGCGCCTCGCATGGGGGCAGGTACAGGTGCTGAACAGGCAGGCGCTGCCCGGGTATCCGTTCGTTACGTCCACACGCTTGTATCCGGAGTGGGCGGTGGTTGCACTACCCCACCTCAAACCGGGTGTAGTCGGTCAGATCGCGGCCAGCCTGCTGTCGATCGAGCCGGATGATGTGGTGGCGCGGGCCGCCGGAATCCACGGTTTCACGATTCCGGCCGACTACCTACCGGTCGAGGAGCTGATGCGCGAGTTACGGGTGCCCCCATTCGACGCGGCGCCGCCGTTCACCTGGCATGACATCTGGCAACGTTACGCGCCGTGGCTGATGGCGGTGGGAGTACTGGCGCTGATTAGCGCCGCGTCTCTGGTTGGGCTCGCCGTCGGCAGGCTGCGCCTGCTCGATTCGCAACACGCCTTGCGCGCGAGCGAAGAGAGCCTGGACAGGGTGCTCAAGGGGACCGACGTCGGCACCTGGGACTGGAACGTGCAGACCGGGGATGCCATCTTCAATGCGCGCTGGGCGAGCATGATCGGCTACACCCCTGACGAGTTGGGTCATGCAACGGTGGACGTGTGGATGTCGCGCGTGCATCCAGATGATCTCAAGACCTGTCAGGCGCGACTGTTCGCCCATTTTCGGGGTGATACGACCCAGTATCAATGCGAGTACCGCCTGCGCCATCGCGACGGACACTGGGTGTGGATCGAGGATCGGGGCAAGGTGGTGGCGTGGACCTCCGACCATCAACCCCAGCGAATGGCCGGCACCCATTCCGTGATCACCGAGCGCAAGCTGGTTGAAGATCAACTGCGACTGTCGGCCAGTTTTCTGGCCGCGGCCCAGGAAGGCGTCATGGTGACCGATGCCAGCAATATCATTACCGACGTCAATCCGGCTTTCACCATTATCAGCGGCTATGTCCGTGAGGAGGTCATCGGACAGCGTCCGAACATACTCTCCTCGGGGCGGCACGGTCCCGAGTTCTATCGCCAGATGTGGGCGCAACTCGAGCGCGAAGGCTGCTGGCGCGGCGAGATCTGGAACCGGCGCAAGAATGGTGATGTGTTCCCGGAGCAGCTTTCGATCACCGCGCTGCGAAGCGATACCGGCGAACTGACCCACTACGTGGCCGTACTCTCCGACATCAGCTACCTCAAGGAGCATGAGCAGGAGTTGCGCCGCATGGCGCACTACGATGCGTTGACGGGTTTGCCCAACCGCCGGCTCTTGTCCGACCGGATTCAGCAGGCCTTTGCACATACCCGACGGCGCGGCGACGAAATGGCGATCGTGGTGCTCGATCTGGATGACTTCAAACCGATCAACGACGCCCTGGGGCATGAGGCGGGCGATCGGGTTCTGAAAGAGGTGGCACAGCGCCTTCGCCAGGTTCTGCGCGGAGGTGATACGGCTGCGCGGCTCGGGGGCGACGAGTTTGTGCTGGTGTTGCTCAATCTCGACGGTCGTGGCGAGTGTGAGCAGGCTCTGGAGCGCATTCTGGATGCGATGGCCGTGCCCTTCACTCTGGACAGCGGCGACATTCAGATCTCGGCCAGCCTGGGCGCAACGATCTTTCCCGCGGATGACGCAGACCCCGACACTTTGTTGCGTCATGCCGACCAAGCCATGTACCGCGCCAAGCAGGAGGGCCGCAACCGCTTTCATGTGTTCGATGCCCGGCACGATCGGGCGGTCAGCGTATTGCGGGAGGAGGTGGTGCAATTGACCCGCGCCCTGAAGGCGGGCGAGTTCGTGTTGTACTACCAGCCCAAGGTCGACATGCGGCTCGGTGCGGTACTCGGGGTCGAGGCCTTATTGCGCTGGCAGCATCCCGAGCGCGGGCTGCTGCTGCCGGCGGATTTTCTCGGGCTGGTGGAGGGCACGGAACATGAGGTGGCGCTGGGGCGTTGGGTGATTCATGCGGCCTTGTTGCAGATGCGAGCCTGGCGTGAGAGCGGATTCACTACCCCGGTGAGCGTCAACATATCGGTGCGCCACCTGATGCATGAGGGTTTCGTGCGCGACTTGAGCGCCGCGCTTGCCGATTTTCCAGATATCGCGGCATCCGATCTCGAGTTCGAGATTCTCGAGCGCGCCGCGGTCGATGACTGGGCCATGGCCGCGCAAGTGCTGAACGAATGCCACGAAATCGGGGTGTCGTTCTCACTGGATGATTTCGGCACGGGTTACTCCTCGCTGCTGCAGTTGCGTCGCCTGAATGCCCAGACCCTCAAGATCGACCAGCACTTCGTGCGCGACATGCTCGACGACCCTGAAGATCTGATCATCGTCGAGAGCGTGATTCGCCTGTCGGAGTCGTTTCGCCTGGCGGTGGTTGCCGAGGGTGTGGAGACCGACAAGCATGCGGCTGCGCTGGTGGTGCTCGGCTGTAGCGTCGGGCAGGGCTACGGCATCGCCCGGCCGATGCCCGCATCCGAGCTCCCCGCCTGGGTCGCGGGCTGGCACAGCGCCGGGTTCTGGCGCCGACTCGGGGATGCGGGCTCAGGCCATTGACGTGCAGGTCGCGTGCTGGTGCGGCTGTATCCGGATTTCGTGCCTCGCCTGTATCTGTCGGTGTGCGGGAGCGGCTGTTATGCTCGTCCGCCCATCCTGCCTTCTCGTGCGCCATGAACGCATCCTTCAGACAGGGAGCCCGCGAGGGTTTTCGCGTCTTCCTGCCGGTTTCGGTCGGCATCATCCCGTGGGCGGTCGTCACCGGCGTGGCGATGCGCGCATCGGGAATGACGGTGTTCGAGGCCATGGCGATGAATTTCATCGTGTTCGCCGGCACGGCCCAGCTTGGTGCCTTGCCGCTCCTGGTTGCGGGTGCGCCGCTGTGGCTGATTGCAGTGACGACGTTCGCGCTCAACCTGCGGTTTCTGATCTTCAGTGCCGCAATCGCGCCCGCATTTCAGGGCTTTTCGCTTACCCGCAGACTGCTGTCGGGTTACATCCTGGTCGACGGCGTGTTCGCGGTGTGTGCTGAGCGCCTGCTGAAATCCGATGACCCGCACTGGCGCTGGGGCTTCTATATTGCGCCGTCATTGTGGGCTTGGGCGATCTGGCAGTTCTTCGGCGCCATCGGGGCGTTCGGGGCGAGTTCGATTCCGGCGGACTGGTCGCTCGAATTCATGACCACGATCGCGCTCATGGTCATGATGGTGCCGCTGACCAGTTCGCGCCCGATGTTGGTGGCGGCGCTGGTGGGCGGGCTGGGCGCGGTCGTGTTTCAAGACCTGCCGCTGCGCCTGGGCCTGATCGTAGGGATGGCGATCGGCATGCTTGCCGGCTATCTGGCAGAACGCGGAGTTAGAGGGCGCCCGGCATGACTTACGACATCTGGCTGTGGGTGACCTTTGCGGTGATGTCGCTGATCACCATCGCGCTGCGCGGCAGCTTCATCTTGCTGGGTGAGCGGGCCCGCCTTCCGGATGGCGTGCAGCGCGCCTTGCGCTACGCGCCCGCCTCCGCGCTTGCGGCGCTGGTGGTGCCCGACCTGCTGACCGTAGGCGGGCAGTTCGCACCTTTCAACCCCAAGCTTGCGGCCGGGTTGGTGGTGATTCTGGTGGTCTCGCGCTCGCGCAATCCATGGCTGCCGTTCATCCTGGGCATGGCAACCCTGCTGTTGCTGCGCAAGGGGCTGGACTGGTAAAGGGGCGCGTGGGAAGTCGCCAAAGCCGGCTCAGGTGGCCTGACTCAGTTCGGCGGCAAATTCATGATTGACATCACGGTGCTCGGCTTCGTCTGCCCTGACCGCGATGATCACATCCGACAGGCGCGCATCGGCAGGCAGGTTCCAGTAGTCGATCGCGCGCTGCGGCGCGGGCACGTTCTCGTGGCGACCGGATTCGACCTCGGCCAGGTAGTTGGTGTAACTGATCACGGCCTCTTCTTCGAAATAGCCGACCAGTCGATGCGCGGTGCGGGGCGAGATCAGGTAGAGCAGGAAGAACGCGTTATAGAACAGACCCTGCGCGAGAATGATCAGCCAGCGCTCGAGCCGGCTGGGTTGGGCGATCTCGATGAAGGTGAGGAGATGCATGCGTTCGTTCTCGGCCTCTTCCATCAGGGTGCGAATCCAGCCGTGGTCGTCCGACATGTGGCGCAGTGCCTTGAGATGCTGAAGCGTCGAGGCGACCATGCCGGGCACCGCGGCGACGGTTTCGAGCACAACCGCGCGATGTCCGTAGCGGCGAGCAAAGAACGCGTCGGCTACAAAGCGCATTACGCGTGTGATGCCACGCGCGACCCGGTCGGACAGGTTCTCCGGGCTATGGCGGATGTCGAGGTCTCGGGGTTCATTCATCGTGTCGGCTCGTATGTTGGGTTGATGCGGACGAAAATCGCCATGATTGCCTGAGGCGCGAGCGCTGATCGAATCACTCAGTCTGTATTCTCGGCAAAGCGTTCAATAAGTGCTTTTACCAGAAATCGAAGGTTTGGATGTGCTCGCGAGCATCGCTGGCCGTCATGACGCCGGTTCGTCGCGCTGCCAGCCCCCGCCCAGAGCCTTGTAGAGGTCTATCGTGGCGCTGATGACGGCAAAGCGTTGCTGTATCAATGTGTCTTCCGCAACAAACAGGTTGCGTTGAGCGTCGAGAAGGGTGTCGAGGCTGTCGCTGCCCTCGCGGTAGCGCAGCTCCGAGAGCACGAGTGCGCGTGCGGTCTCATCCCGGATCTCGCGCCGATTCTCAAGCTGTTGGCGGCTACCGGCGACGTTCGCGAGTCCGTCCTCGACTTCGGTCAGACTGGTGAGCACGGTGCCACGATAGAGCTCGAAGGCTTGGCGTCGCTGCGATTCGGCGATCTCGACGTCGCCGCGCAAGCGGCCGCCGTCAAAGATGGCCTGCAGCAGTGAAAGGGTGATGTCGGCGCTGCTGAACGGGTCCCCGAGACCAGCCAGCGCAAACTGGCTGCTGCTGAGACTCGCCCCGGCGCCGATCGACAGTTTGAGCGGGAACAGCGCGGCGCGGGCCACCGCAATGTTTGCGTCGGCAGCCCGCATGCGTGCCTCCGCTGCGGCGAGGTCGGGTCGGCGGGCCAGCAGCTCGCCCGGCAGGCTTGCGCCAAGTTCCGGAACGGTGAGGGACTCGATGTCGGTGGCCGCGATCATGAACCCCTGGGGCGCTTGCCCGGTGAGGATCGCGAGTGCGCGCAGGCTCTCGCGGATCTGGATCTCGAGTGGCAGCAATGCGTTCTGGGTTGCCAGCAAGGTGGTGCGCTGGCGGCTCACATCGAGTGCCGAGGCGGCGCCATTGCGGTAACGTGCCTCGACCAGTACGAACAGTCGTTCGCTGATCTCGGCGTTCTTGCGCGCGATCTCGAGCCCAGCCTTCAGCGCCAGCAGGCGCGCATAGAGATTGGCGGTGCTTGCGATCAGCGACAGGCGAGTTGCCTGGTAGTCGAAACGGGTCGCGGCAAGGCTGGCGCCGGCGCCGTCCCGGCGCGAGAAGTTGCTGCCCCAGACGTCGATCTCGTAGCTGATCGCGAGCCCCGCAAGCGAGCGCTCGCCCCGATCCTCGCGGCGGTTGGCTGCGCTCGAGCTCGTTGCCGCGTTGAAGTCGAGTGTCGGCAACAGGCTTGCACCGGCATTGCGCAAGCCAATCTCGGCCTGGAGTACACGCTCGGTTGCAATCGCGAGGTCGGGGTTGCCGGCCAGCACCGTGTCGATCAGCGCGACGAGCTCGGTCGAGCCGAAGCTGGCCCACCAGTCGCGTGCGCCCGCCTCGGCCTCGCGATCGGCGTCGAATGGCTCGTCCCAGCGAGTGGGTAGTGCGATCTCGGGATCGGGGGCATGGGGCGCCGTGGCGCAGCCCGCGAGCACACTCGCTGCGAGTGCAAGCGCGGCTAAGCGCGTACCGCGGTTTGTTGCTGTGCGTGCTGACGGTGTGCCGGAACGCTTGCCGCGCGTGCCTTGCAGGTCGGCCTGTGGGTCGAGTGACGGGTGTTTGTTCATTCGGAAGCCAGTGCCACGACGGGGTCCAGCCGCGAGGCCTTGCGAGCGGGGAGGAAACCAAAGATCAGGCCGGTGAGAAATGCGCAGCCAAAGGCGAGCATGACGGGTGTGGCCGAATAGTGAATCGGGGTGTCAAAACGCGCGATCAGTGCCGCGGTGCCGAGCCCGGCGACCACCCCGATCAGCCCCCCGAGGGCCGAAACCACCAGCGCTTCTATCAGGAACTGCTGCTGGATGTTGCGGGTACGCGCGCCGGTAGCCATGCGGATGCCGATCTCGCGGGTACGCTCGGTGACCGATACCAGCATGATGTTCATCACCCCGATACCACCAACCAGCAGCGAGATTGCTGCGACGGTGCCGAGCAGCACGGTAAGCGTGTTCTGGGTTTCGGAAACGGTGTCGATGATCGAGGCCATGTTGCGGATCTGGAAGTCCTCGACGCCGTGGCGCGCGAGCATCAGCGCATGCACATTGGCCTGGGTTGCGTCGATGCGGGTGACGTCGTCAACCGCGATCGTGACGTTGCGCAGGTGGCGCTGCCCGGTGAGTCGCAGACTGGCGGTGGTGTAGGGCATGAACACCGTATCGTCCTGATCGGTGCCCCAGCTGTTTGCGCCCTTGGGCGCCATGACGCCGATGATCTGGAACGGGATGTTGTTCACCAGTACGAACGCGCCTAGTGGGTCGCTGTCGTGAAATAGTGCATTGGCGACGGTTTCGCCGATGATTGCGACGGTTGCTGCCGCATCTTCATCCGCCTGGGTGAAGAAGGTGCCGCGCGCGAGCGTCCAGTTGCGCACCTGCGGATAGTCGACCGAAGTCGCAAGCAAGTCGGTGCGCACATCGCTGCCCGCATGGCGCACGGTGATCGAACCGCTTTGCTCCGGCACCACTGCAAGTACATTGTCGAGGCTGCGGATCGCTTCGACATCGGCCGGCACCAGGGTGCTGATGTCGCTGCGGCCGCGTTGGTTGGGGGCGCCCGGGCGTACGGTGAGCAGGTTGGTGCCCATGGCGCTGATCTGGCTCACGATGCTTTGTTTCGCGCCGTCGCCGATCGCAAGCATGGCGATCACCGCGGCAACTCCGATCACGATCCCCAGCAGGGTCAGCATCGAGCGGAACAGGTTGGTGCGCAGCGCCCGCAGCGCGGTACGCGTTGCCTCGAGCAGATCGCCGAGGTGCGAATTGTGCTCGGCCGGGGCTGCGGCGGCCGCCAGGCGCGGGCTGGCCGCGAGGCGGCCAAGATCGGGGCCGGGGTCGGCGACGATGCGGCCGTCGCGAATCTCGATGATGCGCTGGGCCTGTTCGGCCACCTCGCGTTCATGGGTGATCAGGATGATGGTGTGGCCGGCGTCCGAGAGCGCGCGCAGCAAGGCCATGACTTCGGCGCCGTTGTGAGTGTCGAGCGCACCGGTCGGCTCGTCGGCGAGAATGATGCGCCCGCCGTTCATCAGCGCCCGCGCGATCGAGACGCGCTGCTGCTGGCCCCCGGAGAGCTGGCCGGGGCGGTGGTCCAGCCGGTGCCCCAGCCCCAGGCGGGTGAGCAGTTCGGCCGCGCGGGTGTGGCGCTCGGCCGGCGGCATGCCGGCATAAACGGCGGGGATCTCGACATTCTCGCGGGCGGTGGCGGTGCCGACCAGGTTGTAGCTCTGAAAGACGAAGCCGAAGGCCTCCCGGCGCAGGCGGGCGAGTTCGTCGCGGTCGAGGCGCGCGACATCGGCACCCATGAAGTGATAGCTGCCGCCGCTCGGGCGATCGAGACAGCCGAGAATGTTCATCAGCGTCGACTTGCCCGAGCCGGAGCTGCCGACGATCGCGACGAACTCCCCGGGATGGATGCGGAGGTCGATGCCATGCAGCACCTGCACGGCCAGCTCGCCTTCGCCGAAGCTGCGAGTGATGTTGCGCAACTCGATCAAGGCTTCCGGGTGTGGGGCCGATATCGGGGCCGATATCGGGGCCGCGGTCGGGGCCGCGGTCGGGGGCGGGGTGAGCAAGGGGTGGGGTTCGTGGCGCATCGCTTACAGCCTCGGTCCCATCCGGGGAGGCGTGTTGCCTGCGGCGCGCGGTGCCAGTCTCAACCCGGATACGACGCGCTCGCCCTCGGCCAAGCCCGAGAGAATCTCCGCTTCGATGCGATTGGTGAGTCCGTAGCGGATCTCGCGTTCGAGCAGGCTGCCGTCGGGCGCGGCCACCCTGACGGTCGCCCGATTGCCATTCGCCGCGCCGCGCTCGTTGTCGCTCCTGGCCGCGCGCGCTGGCCGGGTACCACCGCCGCCGGGGCGTGTATTCGGTGCCGTCGAGCTGACTGCCGACATGGGTAGCACCAGCACATCGCGTGCAGCGTTGGCAATGAAGAATACCTGTGCGGTCATCTGCGTCATCAGTTTGCCGTCCGGGTTGGGTACGTCGAACAGTGCGCTGTACAAGACCACGTTGTTGGTGACCGTCGGGGTCGGTTCGATCTTGGTGAGCTCGCCGCTCCAGCGCTGGTCGCGGCCGCCGAGGGTGGTGAAATAGGCCGTCATGCCAGGGCGCAGGCGGGTTATGTCGGCCTCCGATACCTGGGTCTGAACCGTCATGGTGCTGAGGTCGGCGATGCGCAGAATCGTGGGGGCCTGTTGATTGGTGTTGAGCGTCTGGCCCTGGCGTGCGCTGATCGACACGACCGTGCCACTCATGGGCGCTTCGATGCGGGTGAACTCGAGGTTGGCGGCATCGGCCCGCAGATTGGATTCGGTCTGTTCGATTTGCGCCTTCAGGGCGTCGATCTGCGCCTCGGCGGAGCGCAATGCGGCATCGGCCTTCTGGACTTCTTCTTCGGTAGTGGCATCGAGGCGCATCAGGTTTTTCTGCCGGCGCTGCTGAATGCGCGCCAACTCCAGGCTGGCTTCACGATCGCGGAGTTGGGCGCGTAGATTGCGCAAACTGGCGCGCGTTGCGTCGACCTTGCTTTGCAACACGGTTGCCTCGATTTCGGCCAGCAGGTCGCCCTGCGTCACCTTGTCGCCGACCCGCACGTGAATGTACTTGAGTTGTCCGGATACCTGGGCGCCGACGTCGACAAAGTCGCGGGGCTGCAACGTGCCGGTTGCCGTCACCAGATCTTCGATGTCACCGCGGGTCACCACTGCGAACTGGTACTCCGCCAAGGGATCGGTCGGCGCCAGGTAGCGTGTCCATCCGAACCATGCGGCGGTTGAGCTTAGCGCGAGGAGGGCGAGCCAGATTGGCCAGCGCCGACGCGGTGCGGGACTTGCCTTGAGCCTGTTGGTTTGATCTTGCAGCATGTTCTCGGGGGTCGCTTTGGCTTGCAGGAGATTACTCGGAGCAGTATGGACGCTTGGAGTTCAGGGACGCTCGTTTTGCCATCGAAGCTTTGCAGTCGGGTTGACTCGAAGCGGATGCGATTTGATTGGTGCTAGCATAAACCAAGCTTTCACCCGGTTTTGTATCGCATTGCAGCAAGCGTTCAGAACATCAGGCTACGCGCAAGGCCTGGATGCGGCCAGCAGCGCCTTCAGCGGCTTACCGGGCGGGGGCAGTTTCTTCAGCCAAGCGCCAACAGGTGATTGTCCCAGCGACTGCGGGCGAGTGCCTCGCCAGGTAGGGCGTGGTTCACGCTGGCCTCTCCGCAGACGATCACGCCGCCCAGGCCGCTGCTCAGAATGAAGCCGCCCGGGCTGCCGTTGGCGGCAAGGCCGCAGCCGTCAGCAAGCGAGGACGTACCGATTGACTTCCCGCTTGCGATGTCGACGAAGGCGGTCAGTCCGCCACGTGGACTCGATACTGCAAGAGTCTGCCCGCCGGCATCGACCGCTGCGCTACCGCAATAGTTGCGCAGCGATGCAAGGATCGGGTCGGGAAGTTCGAGCAGTGTCGGTGCTGCATGGCGGTCGCGATGGAGCGCGACCAGCGGCGGGCGGGCAGTCGAAGGGCCCTCGAACTGCATGGCCACGGCGACCGTTCCGTCACCGGCGATGGCCAGATGGCGAATGCTCAACTGGTGGTGTTGCGGCGCCAGACGATGGTGCGCGATCAGCTGCCCATCGCGTGCATCGAAGTAGGCCAGCGAGGCCTCCATGGTGGCAAGATTGAGTTTGACCCGCGGCGCGTCGCGATCGATCAGGAGGCCGCCATTCGCGACCACCAGGGTCTGGCCGTCCGCTGCACGGATGTCGTGCGGATCCAGTCCGTGGGAGGGAAACTCTCCGATGCGGCGGTAAGCGTCGTCCGGATCGTAAACGCCGATCACCCCTTGGCCGATCAGCCCGTGGCCGGCCTGTGCTCCGTCGAAGCTACCGCGTTCCAGCGTCTCGCTCACGAAAAGATGACCGGCACAGAAGCAGCCATGACCGTTGAAGCTGCGACCAACTGCAGCAGAGACTTCGCGCAGAAGCGCGCCGCTACCGGTGTCGATGATCGCCATCCAGGTGCCCGGCCGGCGCGAAAACATGACCGCCTGGCCGCGCTCGGCATCGAAAGCGGCGCCGTGGCCACGCCCCGGCGTCGGAATATTGATACTCAGTCGTCCGTACAGGTCGAACGCTGTCGCATAGGAGCGACCGTTCAGGTCATCGCGCGCGCCCAGGAAGCGCGGGCCTGATGGGACCGACGCCCGGGCCGAGTTTGCAATGCCGGTGCCGACCAGACAGGCAATGCTCGAACAGAGAAAGTGGCGCCGGTCCATCAGTCGCCATCCAGCGCGTTGAAGCCCACCGGAATGCCCGCGGCCACGGTCAGCCTTTGTGCGAGCAAGGCTTTGAGCGCTGCCGCCTCGCGGGCAAGCTTTTCGACCCGGGGCCGCTCGATGGGGTCTGAAATAGCCTGCTCCAGGGGCAGGCGAATTGCGTCTGCGCTTGCTCGGGTCTGGGCAAAGGCCTTTCGTAGCAGGGTGTCGAGGGCGGTATCGCCGCCTACCTCACCTGCCAGCCAAGCGAATCCGGGTCCGCCCTCGCCAAGATAGAGTGCCTCGGCCGCCGCAAGATTGCTACGGATGTGCTCGAGCGAGCGTTCGCTGCGCCAGCTTTCCGCGAGCTGCGGCCGGGCGTGGGCGATCTGGTCGCCGAGCGGTCTGGCGAGTTTGTGATC
>JAEUNS010000062.1 GCA_016790005.1 Zoogloeaceae bacterium | reverse complement strand
TGGTCCTGGTCGCCAGCTGGGGTTGGCAGCATACCTTCACCCAGATGGCCTGGTTCTTCAGCAAGGCGGCGCTGCTGACCTTTGGCGGTGCCTATGCGGTGCTGCCCTATGTCTTCCAGGGTGGGGTGGAGCATTACGGCTGGCTCTCCGCTACCCAGATGATCGACGGCCTTGCGCTGGGCGAGACCACGCCCGGGCCGCTCATCATGGTGGTGGCCTTCGTCGGCTTCGTGGGCGCTTGGCTCAAGGCTGCGCTTGGCCCGGAAGCATTGTTCGTGGCGGGCGCGTTCGGTGCGGTCATCGTCACCTGGTTCACCTTTCTGCCGTCCTTCCTGTTCATTCTGGCGGGGGGGCCGCTGGTCGAGTCGACGCATGGCGATCTCAAGTTCACCGCACCGCTGACGGCAATCACCGCAGCGGTCGTCGGGGTGATTCTCAACCTGGCGCTGTTCTTCGGCTACCACGTGTTGTGGCCGGATGGATTCGGCGGCCACTTCGACCCGATCTCGGCACTGATCGCCGTTGCGGCAGCTCTTGCCCTGTTTCGCTGGCGGCGCAGCGTTATCGAGGTGATCGCAGGCTGCGCGCTGATCGGGTTGGCAGTGAGCTTTTATTAATGACCCGGCCATGATGGGGCCGGGATGCTGGTTCAAGGTCAAGGTTTCGGGCCTGCTGGCGCTGGTGGGCCCGAGTGACAAGCGTGAAGTGTATCCAGCCCGCCTGTCTTCAATCAATGCGTCACCTTGAAGACAAATACTCCTGAAGTCACTCTGCGGGTTCGCTCGTGTCAGAGGCCACCAAGATGCCAAACAACGGGCGTTTTGCTGGCCTCTGGCACGTTCAGCAACCCGTCTGACGCTCCGCACCCCAGCCTGGTGCTGAATCGGGGTTGCACCACGCAGCCCTCTCGCTGTTCCGAAAACCTCGAAGCCCACGTTTGACGTTTGAGCAGTGACTGCTGTTGCAGCAGCAGTCACTGCTCAAACGGCTGCGTGCTGCGCAGCAGCAAATATCAGGGTGAGTGTACAAGTTAATGATTTTGCGAATAAAAAATTCTGGCACGGATGGTGCTGAGTTATCGGTAGTTGAATTCTGACGCTTCTGCAGCAATGCCTCTCCTGGAGATCTGAACATGAGCATCACGAGCATCGAGCAACCCGTGCGCCCCCGAGTGAACACTGCGGCGTCCTTCCCGGCGCTGCCGCGGCCCACGAAACCCGCCCATATCATCCGCGACGATCGCGAGGCGATCGAGGTTGCCCGGCAGCTTTCCAGATCCTTCGCGCTCGAAGCGTCGCTGCGTGATCGGGAAGGCTTCCTGCCGATCTCCGAACTGGACACGTACTCGCTCAGCGGGCTTTGGGGCATCACCGTGCCCAAGGCATTCGGTGGCGCCGGCGTATCCTATGCGACTGTCGCCGAGGTGATCCGGATCCTGGCGGAGGGGGACTCCAGCATCGCTCAGATCACCCAGAACCACCTTGCGCTCGTGGCTCATATCGAGCTGGACGCGACCGAAGAGCAGAAGGCCGAGCTATTCACGCTGGTGTTGCAGGGCATCCGCTTTGGCAACGCGTTTTCGGAGAAGGGCAGCAAGAATGTGGCGGCGTTCGAGACCAAGCTGCGCGTCGAGGGCAGCATTGGCATCGTCAATGGACAGAAGTTCTACACTACCGGCGCGCTGCTCGCGCACATCGTGCCGATCGTTGCGGTGGATGACGAAGGCAAGGGTTGGCTCGCGTTTGCTGATCGCGATGCACCCGGGCTGACCGTCGTCAATGACTGGTCCAGCTTTGGTCAGCGCACCACGGCATCCGGCTCGATCAGGATCGAGAACGTCAGGGTGCCACTGCGCCGCCTGGTGCCAGTGGCCGCATTCGAGCGCCCGACCGCCGCGGGGGCGATCTCGCAGATCATCCAGTCGGCAATCGATGCGGGCATCGCCGCCGCTGCGATCGCCGAGACGATCGCCTTCGTGCGCACCCGCAGCCGCTCTTGGATCGATAGCGGCAAGGAGTCGGCCGGCGACGACCCCTTTACGATCAGCGCCTTGGGCGACCTTGTGATTCGCCTTCACGCCGCTGAGGCCTTGCTGGAGCGGGCAGGCCGAGCCATCGATGCTGCGCTGGCGACCCCCACCGAGGAAACCGTCACCCAGGCCACGCTGGTGACGAGCGAATCCAAGGTGCTGACCACCGAAGTGGCGATCGCCGCCGCCAACAAGTTGTTCGAGCTCGCCGGCACGCGCGCGACGCTCAACGAGCACAACCTCGACCGCCACTGGCGCAATGCGCGCACCCACACCCTGCACGACCCGGTGCGCTGGAAGTTCTTCCACATCGGCAACTTCCATCTCAATGGCGTGAATCCGCCGCGCCACCCGTGGAACTGAGCCGCCCTTCAACCGACACGAGCAGGACATCCGCCATGAGCAAGACCATCCACTTCAATGCGTTCGAAATGAACTGCGTCGGCCATCAGTCGCCCGGGTTGTGGACCCACCCGCGCGACCGGTCGTGGCAGTACAAGGATCTCGAGTACTGGACCGACCTTGCGAAGATTCTTGAGCGCGGCATCTTCGACGGCATCTTCATCGCCGATGTCGTCGGCTACTACGATGTCTACAAGGGGGACAACTACCACGCCATCCGTCAGGGCGTGCAGATCCCGGTGAACGATCCGCTGCAGCTCGCCGCGCCGATCGCGCTGGCCACCGAACACCTGGGCATCGGCATCACCGCCTCGACCTCGTTCGAGCACCCCTACACCTTCGCCCGCCGCCTCTCCACCGCCGATCACCACACCAAGGGCAGGGTGGGCTGGAACATCGTCACGTCTTACCTCGAGAGCGGGGCGAAGAACATCGGCGAGGGTGGGCTGCGCCGCCACGACAACCGCTATGAGGTCGCCAGTGAGTATGTCGAGGTGCTCTACAAGCTGTTCGAGGGCAGCTGGGAGCCCGACGCGGTGGTGCGTGACCGCGCCCGTGGCATCTTCGCGATCCCGGAAAAGGTTCACGAGATCGGGCACAAGGGCAAGTACTTCGACGTCCCCGGCTACCATCTTTGCGAGCCCTCGCCGCAGCGCACCCCGGTGCTCTACCAGGCTGGTTCGTCCGGCCCTGGCAAGGCCTTCGCCGCCAATCACGCGGAATGCGTGTTCATCAGCTCGCCGCTGAAGTCGGCAGTGAAGTCCTATGTGGCCGACATCCGCCGCCAGGCCGCCGAGGCGGGCCGCGACCCGAGCAAGATCCTGATCTACAACCTGGTCACCATCATCGTCGACGAAACCGACGCCAAGGCACAGGCCAAGTTCGAGGAGTACCAGCGCCATGCCTCATACGACGGCGCGCTGGTGCTGCTTTCCGGCTGGAGCGGCATCGACTTCGGCCAGTACGCACCCACCGATCTCGTGAAGAAGGTCGAGACCAACGCCATCGTCTCCGTCGTCGAGCACCTCACCAACGGCGACAAGGACTGGACCATCGACGAGCTCGCACGCTGGGCCGGCATCGGCGGCCTGGGTCCGGTGTTCGTGGGTTCGCCCTCGACCATCGCCGACATCCTCCAGGAGTGGGTGGACGAGACCGACGTCGATGGCTTCAACCTCGCGTATGCGCTGGCGCACGACTCCTTCGAGGACGTGGTCGGCTACGTGGTGCCGGAGCTGCAGCTGCGCGGCGTCTACCCCACCGCCTATCGGCCCGGCACCTTGCGCGAGAAGCTCTTCGGCGATGGCTCGCTACTGCCGGAAACCCACCCCGCACACCGCTACCGCGACATCGAACGCGTCAAGGCCGAAGAGGCCGCGACGCGCCCGCAACAGGCCGAACCCCGCGTACTCGAGACAGCCTGACGACCCCGCTGCGGGCGATCAAAAAAAACGCCGCCCGCAGCCTGCATTGATGGAGAGACTGCCATGACCGCACACACTGCAAACTCATTGCCATCCGCGCTGACAGGCGAGGTGCTCGCCCGCCTCGCACACTGGAGCGCCAGCCGCCCCGACCAGATCGCCTTGCAGCACAAGCGCCGTGGCCAGTGGAAGGCATGGCGCTGGGCCGACGTGGCGCGGGAGGTGGACGTTCTGGCCGCGTCGCTCCGCGACCAGGGTGTGGGCCCGGGAACGCGGCTGGCGCTGAGCGGTGCGTTCGAGCCCACGCTGCTACTGCTCGCGCTGGCCGCGCTCGAGGCGGGGGGCGAGGTCGTCAGCCTGCCGCGCGGCGGCGATACCGCCCAGCTGCGTGCAGCGCTCGCGGCGCTGCAGCCCAGCCATCTCTACTTCCAGCGCCGCGAGGACATCGCCGCTGCGCTGCAGGCCGTGGGCGACGACCCGCGCGAGGTGGTGCTGATCTCGGCGCACGCGCCCGTGCGTGATACGGACCGCAGCCGGGTTCTGCCGGTGGCGGACTTGCATGATGGCCCGCGCGGCGACAAGCAGTTCCTGCGTCATCGGCACGCGCTCAGGGCGAGCTCGGCCTGGGTCGAGGAGGGAACGGAGTGGCGGGAGGGGCTGGCGCTGGTGCTCACGCACTGGCTGGGCGGCGGCGGTAGCGTCGCGTTTCCCGAGCGCAGCGAGTCGGCCGCGCGTGATCGGCGCGACGTGGCGCCTGTCGTGCTCCTCCTCTCGCCGGCACGCCTGCACTGGCTCGGCGACGAGATCGAGAGTCGTCTCGCGCCGCAGGGCAGCCTGCGCCGCCGGCTGAGCGACTGGGCCGCGCGCGCGCCGCGCCACAGCTTGGTGCGCCATCTGCATGCGCGGATACGCCGGCAGTTCGGCCTGGGACGGCTGGAGTCGGTGGTCTCGGCGGATGCGCTGACGCCGAACTCCGATCATCGCTGGGTCGGGGAATTCACGAGGACCGCGGCATGACCGGCGCGACCACGCAGGACTCGCACACCATCCTGGAGGTCAACAACATCTCGCTGTCCTTCAAGGGCGTGAAGGCGATATCCGACCTGTCCTTCAGCGTGCGGCGCGGCGAGATCTGCGCGCTGATCGGGCCGAACGGGGCCGGCAAGAGCTCCCTGCTCAACATCCTCAACGGCGTCTATCACCCCGATGCCGGCGAAGTCGTGTTCGAGTCCGAGCACTTTCACCGCATCCATCCGCTGGAGGCCGCTCGCCGCGGCATCGGTCGCACCTTCCAGAACAACGCCCTGTTCAAGAAGCTGAGCGTCGTCGACAACCTGCTCACCGGGCTGTCGCGCTTCATGCGCACGAACCTCCTCGAACAGGCCTTCCGGTTGCCACGTGCGCACAGGGAGGAGTGGGTGTTCCGCGAACATGCGGAGAGCGTGCTGGAGTTCCTCGAGCTGCAGTCCTACCGCGATGTGGCGGTCGGGCATCTCTCCTACGGCCTGCAGAAGCGGGTGGAGCTCGGCCGCGCGCTGATCGCCTCGCCGCGCCTGCTGCTGCTGGATGAACCGATGGCGGGCATGAATGCGGAAGAAAAACAGGAGATGAGCCGCTTCATCGCCGACATCAATCGCGACCTCGGCACCACGGTCGTCCTCATCGAACACGACATCGGGGTGGTGATGGAGTTGTGCGGGCATGTGGTCGTGCTCGACTACGGCCTCAAGGTCGGCGACGGAACGCCGGCCGAGGTCCAGACGAACCCGGAAGTCATCGCCGCGTATCTCGGCACCGTTCACTGAAAGCGAATCAGACATGACCTTCTTCATAGAGACCCTGATCGGTGGCCTGCTCGCGGGCACGATGTACTCGCTGGTGGCGATCGGCTTCGTGCTGATCTACAAGGCCAGCGGTGTATTCAACTTCGCACAGGGGGCGATGCTGCTGTTCGCGGCGCTGACCTTCGTCAGCCTGCGCGAGCAGGGCGTGCCCTTCGCCGCCGCACTGGTACTGACGGTCGTGGTGATCGCGATCGGTGCGCTCGCAATCGAACGCTGGATCCTTCGGCCGCTGGTGAATCGCTCGCAGATCACGCTGTTCATGGCCACGCTGGGCCTGAGCTTCATCGTCGAGGGATTGGCACAGGGGCTGATGGGCGCGGAAGTGCGCGCATTGGACCTCGGCATTCAGGACACCCCGGTGATGTTCGGCGACATCATGGTCAGCCACTTCGACCTGGTCGCCGCCGCGACTGCCACCGTGTTGGTGACGGTGCTGGCGCTGCTGTTCAACAAGACACGCGTCGGGGTGTCGCTGCGCGCGGTGGCCGACGACACCCGCGCGGCGCTCTCGATCGGCATCAACCTGAACCGTATCTGGCAGATCGTCTGGGCGGTGGCCGGCAGCGTAGGGCTAGTGGCCGGATTGCTCTGGGGGGCACGCCAGGGCGTGCAGTTCTCGCTGTCGCTCGTGGTACTGAAGGCGTTGCCGGTGCTGATCATCGGCGGTTTCACCTCGATTGGCGGCGCCATCGTCGGTGGACTCATCGTGGGCGCTGCCGAGAACCTGGCCGAGGTCTACATCGGGCCGTTCATCGGCGGTGGCATCACCCCATGGTTCGCCTATTTCATCGCGCTGGCCTTTCTTTACGTCCGTCCCGCTGGCCTGTTCGGCGAGCGCGCCATCGAACGAGTCTGACATTCCATGAGCCTGCACACCTACACCCTCCCAGCCCCGTTCGACAATGCACCGGTTCACCTGGTCGGCAGCCGCGCACCCTGGCCCTTGCTGGTGCTCTTGATGATCGCATTCGGCGTCGTGCCCTTGCTGGGTTCCGACTACTGGCTAAACGCCATCCTGATTCCCTTTCTCGTGCTGTCCCTGGCCGGCCTTGGCCTGAACCTGCTTACCGGGTACACCGGCCAGACCTCGGTGGGTTCCGCCGGATTCATGGCGGTGGGGGCTTTCGCCACCTACAACCTGCTGTTGCGGGTGCCGGTTCTGCCTCTACCGGTGGCGCTGATTCTGGGTGGGCTGTTCGCTGCCGCTGTCGGCTGGGTGGTCGGCATTCCCAGTTCGCGCATCAAGGGTTTCTACCTGATGGTGACCACCCTGGCGGCGCAGTTCTTCCTGGAGTGGATATTCAGCAAGTTCCCATGGTTCTACAACAATGCCTCATCGGGCACGATCTCGGCGCCGAACCTGGTGCTGTTCGGTCACGACCTGAACACACCTACCCATCGCTACCTGTTCACGCTGAGCGTCGTCACATTGCTGACCTGGGTCGCAGTGAACCTCGTCAAGAGCCAGATCGGCCGCAACTGGATGGCGATCCGTGACATGGACACCGCCGCTGCAGTGATCGGCATCCCGGTGGACAGGTACAAACGCCAGGCCTTCACGGTGAGCAGCTTTTACCTGGGGATCGCCGGCGCGCTGTGGGCCTTCTTCTATCTGGGCACGGCGAGTGCGAGCAGCTTCGACATCAATCGCTCGTTCCAGATCCTGTTCATCATCATCATCGGGGGTATGGGCAGCATTGCCGGCAACTTCATTGGCGCTGCGTTCATCAGCCTGCTGCCCATCCTCCTGAGCTTTGCCGGGCAAGTGCTGCTGGGGGGCGCGATCGATACCGGCCAGATCCAGAACCTCCAGAAGATCATCTTCGGTACGTTGATCATCTGGTTCCTGATAAAGGAGCCGGATGGCCTGGTGCGCCTCATCCTCAACCTGCGCGAGCGGCTCTCGGTCTGGCCGCTGCGCTTCTGATCTTCAATCTCCCTGCAAGGAACAAGCATGCATATCGCCCTGAAGGGCGTGGTCGGTGCGACCATGCTCACCCTCTCCATGACCGCGGCCGTGCCGGAGGCACACGCGGTGGCCGACGAACAGTTCATCCCGCTCGCCACGTACCGCGTCGGCGCCTACGCCTCCAGCGGCATTCCGGTTTGGGCCGGGATGATCGACTACCTGCGCTACATCAACGAGGTGGAAGGCGGCATCAATGGCGTGAAGCTGGTGTGGCAGGAGTGCGAGACCGAGTGGACCGCCGAGAAAGGCATCGAGTGCTATGAGCGCTTCAAGAACGGCCTCGATGGCGCACCCGTCGCGCTGTACCACCCCAACGGCGCACCGGCAGCCTATGCCCTGTCCGACAGGGCCGCGGCGGATCGGATTCCGCTGATCACCTTGGGCTACGGCCGCACCGAGGCGACCGACGGCAGCGTCTTCCCTTACAACTTCCCGGTGATGCTGACCTTCTACAGCGAAGCCTCGGCGGTGATCAACTACATCGCGCAGCGGGAAGGTGGCTTCGACAAACTCAAGAGCAAGAAGATCGCCACGGTCTATCACGACTCCGCCTACGGTCGCGAGACGCAGGGGCCGCTGGGGCTGCTCGCGGAAAAATACGGCTTCGAGAACATCCAGATTCCGGTTGCGGACCCGGGCAACGAGCAGTCCGCCCAGTGGCGCCAGGTGCGCCAGAGCAAGCCGGACTGGGTGTTCCTGCGCACCTGGGGGGTGTCCACCCCGGTGGCGATCAAGACCGCGGCGCGCTTCGGCTTCCCGGTGGATCGCATCATCGGCGACATCTGGGCGAGCTCGGATGAGGACGTCCTGCCCACCGGTGATGCCGGCAAGGGTTATCTGGCGCTCACGCCCTACCCGGGGGGCGCCGACTTTGAGATCCACGAGCGCATCCGCACGCACATCCTGGACAAGGGCAAGAGCGACCTCAAGGACCCGAAGAGCTTCGGCAGCGTTTATTACAACTCCGGTCTCGTGAATGCCGCAATTGCCGTCGAGGCGATCCGTGCCGGCCAGAAGAAGTTCGGCAACCGCCCGCTGACGGGCGACGAGGGCCGCTGGGGACTCGAGCACCTCGACCTCGGGGAGGCTCGGCTGCGCGAGATCGGCTTCCTCGGTCTGCTCCAGCCGCTGAAGCTGTCCTGCTCGGATCATGAAGGCGGCGGCGCCGCCAAGGTGCAGCAGTGGGACGGCGCCAGGTGGAATCTCATCACCGACTGGGTGCATGCCGACCGTGCCACCTTGCGCCCGCTGATCGACGCCAAGTCGGCCGCCTATGCCAGCGAGAAGGGCATTCAGCCGCGCGATTGCAGCACGGAAGGTTGAGCCGGATCCCGCTTTGTCCCGGAACTTTTTTCAACCCCGCAACCAAGAGACTCACATGCGACGCATCTTCAAGACCACCATCCTCGCTTCCACCCTCGCGCTCACGAGCCTGAGCGCCGCGCTGCCTGCGCTGGCCTCGGCCGACGAGCAGTTCATTCCGCTGCCCACCTACCGGGTCGGCCCCTACGCCTCGAGCGGCACCTTGTGGTGGGCCGGCCTGCTCGACTACCTGCGCTATGTCAATGAGGTGGAGGGGGGCATCAACGGCGTCAAGCTGGTGTGGCAGGAATGCGAGACCGAATGGAGCACCGACCGCATCGTCGAGTGCTACGAGCGCTACAAGAACGGCAAGGACGGCGCGCCGACCGCGTTCTTCTTCACCCACTCCACGCCGGCATCGTACGCGCTGATCGAGAAGGCCGCGGTCGACAAGATCCCGCTCATCGATGCGGCCGGCGGGCGCACCGAATCCACCGATGGTAGCGTGTTTCCGTACGCCTTCCCGCTGCTGCTCAACTACTACAGCCAGGCCTCGGTGGGGATCAACTACATCGCAGCGAAGGAAGGCGGCTTCGACAAACTTAAGGGCAAGAAGATCGTCACCGTGTATCACGATTCCGCCTACGGTCGCGAAACCCAGGGGCCGATGGAGCTACTGGCCAAGAAATACGGCTTCGAGAATATCCAGATCCCGGTTGCCGACCCCGGTAATGAGCAGTCTCCGCAATGGCGCCAGGTCCGCCAGGCCCAGCCGGACTGGGTTTTCCTGCGCACCTGGGGCGTGTCCACGCCGGTCGGCATCAAGACCGCGGCCCGCTTCGGCATTCCCGCTGATCGCATCATCGGCGACGTATGGGCCGGCTCGGAAGCGGACGTGATTCCCGCCGGCGATGCCGCCAAGGGCTACCAGGCGATCGCCCCATTCCCGGGCGGCGCGCAGTTCGAGATCCACAAGCGGCTCAAGGAACACATCCTCGACAAGGGCAAGAGCGACCTCAAGGACCCGAAGTTCTTCGGCAGCGTGTACTACAACATCGGCCTGATCAACGCAGCGACCGCTGTCGAGGCGCTGCGCACAGGACAAAAGAAGTTCGGCAATCGCCCGCTCAATGGTGAAGAGGGCCGCTGGGCGTTCGAGCACCTGGACATCACCGATGCACGCCTGGACGAGATCGGCTTCACCGGCCTGCTGCAGAAGATCAAGCTGTCGTGCAACGAGCATGAGGGCGGCGGCGCCGCGCGCCTGCAGCAGTGGGACGGCGCGAAGTGGAACCTGGTCACCGACTGGGTGCAGGCCGACCGCGCCACGCTGCGACCGCTGATTGACGCCAAGTCGGCCGCGTACGCGACGGAGAAGGCCATCACGCCGCGTGACTGCGGCAACGAAGTCTAGAGGCTGCGATCGGGGCCGGCTTCCGCTGTCCGGCCCCGTGCCGCCGCCATGGCCAAAGAGGCCAGTTCAGGAAACGTTGCACTCAATGGGAGATGCCATGAGCACCCTTGACCACATCGCCGCCAGCCAGGATGAATTGCTGGCGGTGCATGACATCGAAGTCATCTACGACGGCGCGATCCTGGCCGTCAGCGGGGTATCGCTCTCAGTGACGCGCGGTGCGATCGTTGCGCTGCTCGGTGCGAACGGCGCCGGCAAGAGCACCACCCTGAAAGCGATCTCGGGTCTCGTTCAGGCCGACCGCGCGCACGTCAGCCGCGGCAGCATCCAGTTTCAAGGCAAGGATACCGCCGGCGTCGCGCCCAATCGCTTGGCGCATCAGGGCATTGTGCACGTGCTGGAGGGACGGCATGTGTTCCCCCAACTCACCGTCGAGGACAACCTGCGCAGCGGCGGCTTCCTGCGCCGACCCAGCCGCAGCGAGCTGGAACGGGACCTGGAGCGGGTGTACACCTGGTTTCCGCGCCTCAAGGCCAAGCGCAAGACCCAGGCTGGCCTGACCTCCGGAGGCGAGCAGCAGATGCTGGCAATCGGCCGGGCACTGATGACACGACCGACGCTGGTCCTGCTGGACGAACCCTCGATGGGCCTCGCACCCATCATCGTGCAGGAGATCTTCGAGATCGTCGCCGATCTGAATGTTCGTGAAGGTGTGAGCTTTCTGGTGGCAGAGCAGAACATCAACATCGCGCTGCGCCACGCGCACCGCGGCTATGTGCTCGACACCGGCCGAGTCGTGTTGTCCGGCAGCAGTGCTGAGCTCCTGCAGCATGGCAATCTGCACAGCTATTATCTTGGAGGGAAGGGCCAGCAAACCAACTGAATGCCGGCCCAGCCGATCGATTGTCGATGGGGTGGGCTTGCGGCCTCGATGCGTCTGCTTCCTATTGCGGCCAGTCGTGCATCAGTACGACGAGATGCGGCTCGATTACATGCGTCGGCAGGGAGCCAGAGCGGGGTGGGGTGGGCAAGCGCGATGACCCGTCGTGCAGCGGTCTCGCGGGTTTCGGAGCCAACGTAGCGGACCGGCTGGCCGTGTCCGGTGCCCGGCTGGTTGGTGATGCTGCGCTTATGAGCGGCCTGCTCGCAGGGCCGGAGTTCGGCTGTGTCCGATTTGCGCTTGGTGCGTCAGCCTGGGGCGAGCCGATCTCGCCTAGCCGGATCAGGCGGGCCCGCACGATGTTGCGGCTGATGCCGAGAAGTCGGGCGGTCTGCAACTGATTTTGCTGGCAATACTGGAAGGCGCTCCGCATCACGGTATCTTCGATCCACTGGTA